>JAUWAR010000103.1 GCA_030601965.1 bacterium
ATAAAGGAAAGGGATGTCCTGAATGCCGTAACTCAGGCTATAAAGGGAGAGCAGGAATATACGAAGTCATGCCTATGAGTCCCGGGATCAAAGAGATGATTCTAAAAGAAAAGTCTGTAGATGAACTTCGTGCACAAGCAGTAGAAGAAGGAATGGTAACTCTGAGAGAAGGCGCTATATTAAAGTTCAAAAGAGGACTTATAACACTTGAGGAAGTAGTAAGAGTAACAAGCACCGTATAATGGTTTCTATTCACGACCTTCTTCAGGAAGTAGTAGATAAAAATGCTACTGACCTTCATCTTACTGTTGGTCTGCCTCCGATGTTCAGGATTGACCAGAGGCTTATTGCTTCTACATATGAAGTGCTTACTCCTGAGACAGCAAAAGAATTGATTTATTCACTCATTACTGTAGAGCAAAGGAGAAAACTTGAGGCTGATAAAGAAGTAGATTTTGCTTTTGGTATAGAACAGGTTTCAAGATTTAGAGGTAATGCATTTATTGAACGGACAAAAACCGCCTGTGCACTCAGGAGGATTCCTTTTAAAATTCCCAGCACAAGAGAGCTGGGTCTGCCTCCTGTTCTGGAGGAGTTCACTGAAAGGTCAAGAGGACTTGTTCTCATAACAGGACCAACAGGTTCTGGAAAATCTACTACTCTCGCAGCCATGATAGATAAGGTGAATTCTGAAAGGTCGTGTCATATCATCACAGTAGAGGACCCCATAGAATATATTCATCAACATAAACGGGCAGTTATTCATCAAAGAGAAGTTGGTCAAGATACGAACTCATTTGCAACTGCTCTCAAATATTCTCTGCGTCAGGACCCGGATGTTATTCTTGTGGGAGAAATGAGGGATTTAGAAACTATATCCGCTGCACTTACTGCCGCTGAAACAGGTCACCTGGTTCTTGCAACCCTTCATACAGATTCCTGTACAGAATCTATAAATAGAATTATTGATGTCTTTCCTCCATATCAGCAAAGACAAGTAAGGTCTCAACTTGCCCTCACTATAGAGGGCGTTGTCACTCAAAGACTTCTTCCAAGGGCATCTGGAAGGGGACTTGTCCTTGGTTTAGAGATTATGTCTGCCACCCCGGCAATAAGGGCACTAATAAGAGATGATAGGGTACACGAGATATATGGTATGCTTCAGGCAGGTCAAAAATATGGTATGTGCACAATGAATATGTCTCTTCATAATCTTATCCAAAGGGAACTTATTACCTGGCCAAGAGCACTTCTTGTTTCACCAAATTCAGAAGAGCTCAAAAGAATGAAAAGCAATGCCTGATAAAAAGAAAAAATTTAAACTCTTTGGAGCAAGAGTATCCACCAAAGACCTATCTATCTTTACCAGGCAGTTTGCTGTAATGATAAATGCAGGACTTCCTATAGTTCAATGTCTCGAGATATTAGAAAAACAGGCTCCGAGTCCATTTTTCAAGGAAGTACTCGGCGATGTTGTGAGAAGTGTGGAAACAGGTTCAACACTTACAGAATCCCTTGGAAGGCACAAAAAGGCTTTTGACACACTCTATGTAAGTATGGTAAAGGCAGGAGAATCGAGTGGTGCCCTTAATTTGACTCTTGAGAGAATTGCAGATTATTTAGAAAAGGCTAATGCACTTAAAGCAAAAATTAAAGGAGCAATGGCGTATCCCGCGGTTATATTTATTGTATCAGTTGGAGTTGCTGTATTTATGCTCGTCTCTATAGTTCCCACATTTGCTAAGATGTTTGAGGGTATGGGTGGTGAACTTCCAGGGATGACTCGGGCGGTTATGAACCTCTCGGACTTTATTATAGGAAACTTTGTTTATATATTCATAGTAATAGGTGGACTTATTTTTAGTATTAAACAATATGGAAAAACAAAAAAGGGCAGACTCAAAATTGACACATTTATATTAAAACTCCCTATATTTGGTACACTTATCAGAAAGACTGCTGTAGCAAGGTTTGCAAGAACACTTTCTACACTGACAGAGAGTGGTGTGCCTATCCTTTCAGGACTTGAAATCACTGCTCAAACATCGGGCAATAAGCTCATTGAGAATGCTATCTTGAAGTCAAGAATAAGTATATCAGAAGGTAACCCTATTTCAGACCCTCTTGAGGAATCAGGTGTGTTTCCATCTATGGTAACTTCGCTTATCCGAGTGGGGGAAGAAAGTGGAAAGATTGCTTCAATGCTTTCAAAAATTGCAGATTTTTATGATGACGAAGTAGATACAGCTGTCGCAGCACTTACTTCTATAATTGAGCCGATTACTATTGTTTTTATGGGAGGCATTGTTGGAACACTTATGATAGCAATGTATATGCCTATGTTTGATATCGCTGGTATGGTAAAGTAACAGAGCATTCTGTGGGAAAGGTCTCCCGACCTTGACAATCGAGACTGGAAAGTCTCTCCCACAATCGGTCGCGATAGATGCCTTCCACATTGGGTATGGTGAAATATGGCTATGAAGCAGATGTAGAGTTTAAATGGTTCTCTCTCTTAAGGATTATTGTAGTTACTGTTGTCGTAGGAATCAGCATCTGGTTTCTGAGAGAACTTAATCTCTCTCTTGTCCCATTATACTTCCTTATTCTCCTCACTTATTTCCTGACATTTGTTTATTGGATAAGTTTCAAAAAAAGAATTCTGCTTACTCCACTCCTATACGCAGGGTTAGTATTAGACATTGCTTGCTTCACTGCTATTGTCCATTATACTGGGGGTTTTGAAAGTGACTTCACATTTCTATATTTCTATTCTATTATTACGGGAAGTATCTTCCTTTTTGTTAAAGGAAGTGTAATCACTGCCTCACTTGCTACCCTATTTTATGGCGCCCTTTTATTTGGAGAATATAGACATATCCTGGACCCGGTTTTCCCCATTGAGCATTTTCCAGATGCCAACGCAGTCTTTCTAAAACTATATCTCCATACTACATTCTTCTATATAATTGCAGCACTTTCAGCTTACCTATCCGAAAGATTAAGATTACGGGGAGAGGCTCTTGAAGAGATAAAAGTAGATAAGGATACAATACTTGAAAATATAAACTCAGGGGTGATAGCTCTTAATAACGATGGAGTTATCCTTTATTCAAATGAAACAGCTTCCAAAATTCTGGGTATTCCTTTGAAAGGTGGTTACCTCACAGGAAACATCAAGGATATTGGAATCAATGACTTTAAGAACCAAGTTTTGAAGATTCTTAAAGAAGAACAAAATCATAACTTGCCTCCGACAAGTCGGAGTCAGGAAATACAGGCTCGCCTGGTACAAGAGATAGAAATAAAATTTCCTGATGGAAAAAATAGGGCTCTTACAATCAATTCTTCTATATTATACA
Organism: bacterium; assembly: GCA_030601965.1. Lineage (GTDB taxonomy): Bacteria > Hydrothermota > UBA3073 > JACQXS01 > JAUWAR01 > JAUWAR01. The sequence continues at coordinate 3,363 of JAUWAR010000103.1, forward strand.
GTAAATCGGGTAAAAAAAGAGGTGCTATAATTGTCTTTCAGGATATTACAAAGACCAGAGAACTTGAAAAAGAGATGCAAAGGATGGATAGACTTGCCATAATTGGCAGATTTTCTGCAGACCTTGCTCATGAAATCCGAAATCCTGTGGCATCTATTTACGGTTCTGCGGAATTGTTAAAAGAAACTTCTAAACAAGAGGTATTACCTTCCTTGCCTGACAAGCAAGAAGATAAAAAACTTCTCTCTATTATTACAAAAGAGGCACACCACTTAAATGATATTCTTACGCACTTTATTTCATTTGCGAAGTTAACGCCTCCTGTTTTTGAAAAAGTAGATTTGAAAGAGATGATAAATAGAGTAATAAGTCTCACAAAGAACGAGATTCCGGACTCTGATGTGAAAATCACCATTAGAAATGAAAGGTCTATTTTCTTGAAAGTGGATAAAAATCAGATTGAATCAGCATTTAAAAACATATTAAGCAATGCGGTCTTATCAGGGGATGGCAAAGATGGGGTTAAGGTATTGATTGAAACTAAAACAGAGGGTGAAACTTACTCTATTTTTGGAGAACAGAAAGTAGTTGAGCATGCAAATTGTGTCATTATTTTCAAAGATACAGGTAAAGGAATTCAGGAACAGGATATTGACAAAGTTTTTGAGCCATTTTATACTACAAGAAAAGGCGGAATTGGATTAGGGCTTTCAATAGTCTCAAGGATAATTGAAAACCATCATGGACATCTTGAGTTAAGAAGTAAGCCGGGTCAGGGAACGATATTTTGTATCTCTCTCCCCACTTAACTCCATTTTGAAGCAATTTTTAAACTTGACAGAACGATAGAGATGCGTTATAAAGAGATTAGAATATGAAGGTGGACAAGGGTAAAGGAAACAGATAGTTTCAAGTGATTATGCGCCGCTAGCTCAATTAGGTAGAGCATCGGACTCTTAATCCGATTTGGGCTGTTTTTCTACTCCTTTGATACTACTCAAAATTGAGCCTAATCCCTCATTTTTCTTAATGTTAGACAATTTTATCTATTACGCATAATTAT
>JAUWAR010000137.1 GCA_030601965.1 bacterium
AAAAAATAAGAAAAAAGAGATTGATTCGGGTTGCCTTATATTTTGATGAATCTCTGCTGAAGAAATAAATACCTTATAAGAGTTTTGCAAATTTGCAGAAGTAGAGGTATCAATAGCCCAGCCTTTTAAGGCTGGGTAGAAAGAGATAACTATTCAAGGAGATGCCGTTCACGGCATTACAAGAAGAACGACCCGCAAGCGGGTGCCCCGAAATGACCTCAAAAATAAAACTGAATTCCATCATCCCCAGTCCCAAAGGACTGGGCTACAGATTAGAAATTACCAGATTTGCAAAAGTCTTATTAGACACTATTCAATGCCTATATCTATATTTTGCTATATCTACTTTATGGTTTAGGAAAAATGCAGATTCTCCCCGATGAAATTTTTCAAGAAGTTCTTTTAATTTCTTTCTTGTTTCCTCTGACAGCTCAACAACTCCTAATAAATCCTTGTGGATATTATCTTCTACTTGCTCTATATTTATGCCATTTTTAACAATAATTGTATGGTAGGAATCCACTGTTCCCCTGATTTTGAGAATTATGAGCCGAGTATCTTCTTCTATACTTATATCCTCTTTGCAACTCGCTATTTTAACAAAGGGATACAGAGAAGGGGGCAAATCCTGGTCTTCCACAAAGGCAACCAATTCAGCAATATGGATATAATGATTATTCATAAAAGTTTTTAGATTGCTACTTCTACCATTTTCAATATCTGATTGTCTGTTAAGTTTCTCTGTTGAGCTGCCCCTGATGGACATCCTGTTATGCAACTTCCACATCCCTCACATAAAACTTCCTTCACTTTTGCAATCTTCTTGCCATCTTTTATTTCTATCTCTCTGGCATCATAAGGGCAGAGTCCAACACATATTCCACAACCACTGCACATATCTTCATCTACTGATGCTACTATAGGTTCATGTTTTAACTCCTCTTCAGCAAATAAATCAGTAACTTTGCTTGCCGCACCACTTGCTTGAGCTACAGTTTCAGGAACATCCTTAGGAGCTTGCATAGCTCCAGCGAGAAAGAAGCCAGCTGATATACTCTCTACAGGCCTTAATTTTGGATGTGCTTCGGATAAAAATCCATCCTCATCAGAGGCAATCTTTAATTTGCTGAGCAAGTTATTAGTTTCCTCACTCGGAACCATTGCCATTGAAAGAACTACCATATCGCATTCAACTTGAACTGGCTTGCCTAAAAGTGTATCTGCACCCCAGACAATAAGTTTTCCGTTATTACCATTTTTGAAAATTTTTGATACCTTTCCACGAATATAGATTACCTTGTCCTCTTCTTGAGCCCTTGTAACAAATTCCTCATATTTTTTTCCACCAGCTCGGACATCTATATAGAATACTATCGCCTCACCATCAGGGACTTTGTGCTTATATAACATTGCGTGTTTCGCCATATACATACAACATATTTTTGAACAATAAGGGAGATGTTTTTCCGGGTCTCTTGACCCCACACAACTCACAAATACTACTTTTTTTGGGACTTTGTTATCAGATAGTCTTCTAACTTCACCACCAGTGGGTCCAGTTGCAGATAAAAGGCGCTCAAATTGCAGTCCATCCATCACATCCTCATACTTTCCAGCACCATATTCTCCAATATTCTTTGGGGAATACAAGTCATATCCTGTTGCAACTACAATAGCCCCAACTTTCTCTTCTATTATTTCGGGTTGCATATCAAAGTCTATAGCATCAGGTTCGCATACCTCTGCACACTTCCCACAGGCTATGGGCAAAAAACCCGGGCATTTATCAGCATCTATTGTAAAGGTAGCGGGAATTGCCTGTGGAAATGGTAAATAGATAGCCTTCCTGGCTACAAGATTCCTATCAAACTCACTAAGTGTGACTACAGGACATACATCCAGACATTTGTCACAGAGAGTACACTTATCCTCAATTACATATCTTGGTTTTTTAAGAATTTTTACTGTGAAATTACCTACATAGCCTGAAACCTCTTGAACCTCACAGTATGTAAGTAATTTTATTTTTGGATGCCGTGATACTTCTACCATTTTTGGAGTCAAAATACATTGTGAACAGTCAAGAGTTGGGAAGGTCTCGGATAGTTGAATCATATGCCCACCTATCGATGGGTTTCTTTCAACAAGTAGAACCTCGTATCCTGCATCAGCAATATCTAATGATGCCTGGATTCCAGCTATCCCACCACCTATAACCAGAGCCCGTCTTGTAACAGGAGTAAGAATAGGTTCAAGAGACTCATTCTGATTTGCTTTCTCAATTATAGTTCTTATTATCTTTATAGCCTTAGTTGTAGCCTTTTCCTTATCATCCTGATGAACCCAACTACATTGCTCCCTGATATTTGCAATCTCACATTGATATGGATTAAGACCAACTAATTCACAGGTTTTACGAAAAGTAGGTTCATGCAAGGTAGGAGAACAGCAAGCTATAATTATGCTATCTAACTTTTTCTCTTTGATAGCATCCTGAACTAATTTCTGTCCCGGGTCAGAGCACACATATGCATAATCTTCTGCATGCACAACTCCCGGATAATCCTTTATAACTTCCACCACCTGGTCTACATCCACTACCCCAGCAATATTTGAGCCACACCAGCATACAAAGACACCCACCCTTTTCATGCTTCCTCCGTGCTTTTATCTACAAATTTTCCCATTATGATTTTATCCTGACTCCTGATATCTAAATTCTCTGTAGGTTCATTATGTTTTATTACTGTATTATCGTGAAAATACCTCATCCTATCTATTGTCTCTCCAATTTTCCCATCAGTTGCATAATACATTAAGCAAGGTGAAATAACTTCAATCACA
>JAUWAR010000150.1 GCA_030601965.1 bacterium
TATGAATAAGGCAAAACTGACACTAAAAAAGATACAATTCTGCAAAGACCCATATAAAGTTGTTGAAAATGCAAACTGTCTTGCCCTGCTCACAGAATGGGAAGAATTCAGGGATATTGACCTTAAAAAGATATATGCCATTATGAAGACACCCATAATTGTAGATGGCAGAAATCTTTTTGACAGACAAGAAGTAGAGGAAATTGGGTTCATATACAGAGGGATAGGAAGATAAAAAAAACAAATCAAAATTATCAATTAGCAGTTGTCAATTAACAATATAAGAAATGATTTTGAAATGCTAATTGTTAATTGCTAATTTTGACTTGAATCTGTTATGCGTATTGTTGTTACTGGTGGTGCTGGATTTATTGGCTCACATCTATGTGAGTTTTTTTTAGATAAGGGTCATAAGGTTATATGTATTGATAATCTTATTACAGGAACTAAAGAGAATATTAAGCATTCCATAAATAATCCTAATTTTGAATTCATAAACCACGATGTCTCAAAATATATTGACCCCGCACTTATGCATAAGTGCGGGGTGGACTGGGTCTTGCATTTCGCCTCACCTGCATCACCTATAGATTACCAAAAATATCCTATTCAAACTTTAAAAGTTGGCTCTCTTGGAACCCATAACTCCCTGGGATTTGCAAAGGCAAAAGGTGCAGGTTTCTTTCTCGCCTCAACATCTGAAGTCTATGGCGACCCACTTATAAATCCACAAACTGAAGACTACTGGGGAAATGTAAATCCAATAGGCCCACGAGGAGTCTATGACGAGGCAAAAAGATTTGCAGAGGCACTTACAATGGCTTACCACAGATACCATAATATAGATACAAGAATCTGTCGAATATTCAATACCTATGGAGAGAGAATGAGGCTCAACGATGGAAGAATTGTGCCAAATCTCCTCACACAAGCTATTACAGGACAAGATTTGACTATTTATGGAAAGGGATTACAAACAAGAAGTTTCTGTTATATATCTGACCTAATTGATGGAATATGGAGATTAATGAATGCCAAAATTTATAATCCTGTGAATCTTGGTAATCCAGAAGAACTGACCATGTTGGAATTTGCAAAGATGGTCCTAAAGATTACTGCCTCAACCAGTAAAATAACCCATTATCCCCTACCTGTAGACGACCCAAAAGTCAGAAGACCTGACATAACAATTGCAAAAGAGAAACTAAGATGGGAGCCAAAAATTTCCTTAGAACAAGGACTAAAAAGGACTATTAAGTATTTTAAATCAAAATTGTAGGAGGGACATTCCTGTCCCGATGTTGTTTTATCCTGTCCCGATTTATTATCGGGGTTAGAAAACCCCTCCTACAAAGCATTTGAAAATTAATACAGCGCTGTAAATGTTAAGACTTGGTATATTCGGTGGTGCATTTGACCCGATACATATAGGGCATCTTATAGCCGCAGAAAAGTCAAGAGAAGAATTCAAACTCGAAAAAATCCTATTTATTCCTTGTAATATACCTCCGCATAAAGAACTACCCGTGGCGTCTGCACAAGATAGACTTAAAATAACGCATCTTGCTACAAAGGATAACCCATTTTTCGAGGTGTCTGATATAGAAATAAAAAAAGGAGGCATCTCCTATACAGCAGACACAATACAGATTATGAGTTCCCCCGATTTTATCGGGGTTCCATGTTTCATGTTACATCTTATTATTGGTGGAGACGAGGCAGAAAACTTCATCAACTGGAAAGAACATCTGTCGCTTATGAATTCCTTAAATTTCATTATCCTGACAAGACCTAACTTTAATAGAAAAAAAGTGAACAAGATATTTGAAAACAAAGCACATTTTTGCAACCTCAATATTGATATTGCATCTACTTATATAAGGGAACTTATTCGGAAAGAGAAATCTATAAAATACCTCGTTCCGGAACCCGTAGTGAACTATATTAGGAAAAATAAACTCTATAAGTAAACGGAGTGTCATTGCGAGGAATCCCGCACTTATGCATAAGTGCGGGACGACGAAGCAATCTGACAAGACTTTGTAAATTCAAAGTTATTTCTTGACATTTTATCTATTAACCATCAACTATAAACTATCTCTGGCGTGGTACCCAAGTGGCTAAGGGGGCGGTCTGCAAAACCGCTATTCGTCGGTTCAAGTC
>JAUWAR010000153.1 GCA_030601965.1 bacterium
CTGGGATGGGACTGATGATAATGGTAAAAAAGTGAAGAGTGGTGTATATTTTTGTAAGTTGCAGGTGGGTGATAAGGCGATAGTTAAGAAGTTAATAGCAATTAGATAGTCCGTTTCAGTTTTCTCCAAAGATCTGTATAAGTTGCAGATTAAATTTCTTCTATTGCTTCTGGTGTTCCGTATATAGATTCAATCTTGAGAGTAAGTATTCTTGCAACACCAGGGACTTTGAGGTCAATATCCACTTCCTTGAGAAGAGCAATGAGTTCCTTACCAGAGTCTTTATCGTCAGAGGTCGCAAGAACGACCTTTGAAAATGGCTTTCCACCGAGGTCAAATCTTAAGCCAGCAAATATAGGCACTTTATAAGCAAGTGCCTTACCCATTGATTCAGAATCAATAGTCACTGCATCCTCTATTCCCAGTTCAATAAGACAGGAAAGCACATCATCAAGATACTCCTCCTTGTGTAAGATTATAATCAGTAAATACATATTACCTCCTGCGTCCTTACCCTTGTTATTCTGAACGAAGTGAAGAATCTCTTAAGATTGCTTCGTCGCTTCGCTCCTCGCAATGACATTTTCGTCATTTTTTGTATATCACCCTACCCTCTTTAGTTTTTACTTCTATTTCCTCTAATACCATGTTGTCAAAGTCTGCGATGAGTTTCATTACATCTTTTGGGGTCTCTGCCTCAAATAGAGCCTGTTTCATAATGTTTGATTTCAGGAGCCTTGCTATCTTTGCTACTGCCTGAAGATACTCTTTTCGTGCCTCAACTGGAGCGGCAATCATAAAAATAAGATGCACAGGTTTCTTGTCAAGTGATGCAAACTCAACTCCATCCTTTGACCTCCCAAGCGCCACTTTCAGTGAATTTACAGCATCAGACCTTCCGTGAGGAATAGCAATACCGTCTCCAATTGCCGTAGATTCCAAGTCTTCTCTTTTCTTGATAGTAGCACAGAAACCCGATTTGTCTTTAACAACAGCAGTTTTAATAAAAAGTTCTGCCATTTCCTCTATAACCTGTATTTTGTCTTTTGAGACGAGATTACAGGTTATGAGGTCTTCTTTCATAAGTTGTCCTAATAACATTTCAACCTCCCAGTTTCTTTGGAGTTAAGGCGTGAGCCTTTTATAAAATCCTTACGGATTAACTCCGACTAATTTCCCCTGCCTTTGATAGAGCGAATTTTGTGCATACAGGTCCAATAAGTTCATATATAACAGTTGAACCAATTATTACAGGAAGAATAATATTTCCTATCTCTGGAAAATATGATTTAACATAGAGTGCCATTCCCAGTGCAACACCAGCCTGTGGAATAAGTCCAAATCCCAGATATTTCCTTACTGTTGAATTCGCTTTTGCAACCGATGCCCCAATATATGTCCCAATAAACTTGCCTGCTACACGAGCAATTATGTATATACCTCCCAAAACTCCAACATATTTTAAAGCAGGAATTTCAAGGTTTGCTCCACAAAGCACAAAAAATATTAAAAAAAGTGGAGGGTCTATAGTCTCTATAGCCTCAAAATATCTTCTGCCCATCCGTGAAAAATTAACCACACTTGCTCCAAGAGCCATGTTTGTGAGAAGTAATGAAAAGTTACAGACTTTTGATACTCCTATTCCTATGAAGATAAATCCAAGAGTATATATAAGCCGTTCATTCCTTGTCTTGCAAAACCTTGAAAAATAAGTTAAAACCCATCCAATGGCTCCACCCAAGACTAATGCTCCTATAATTCTAATCGTCTCTTTTCCTATGATTTTATGAATACCTATTTCCACACCAGAGAACAGTGTCTTTGATAGTCCCAACAAGATAGCGAACAGGATAAGTGCCCAGGCATCATCCATTCCAACTACTCCTACTAATGTTTTTGTAAAAGGACCTTTTGCCTTATATTCCCTTATCACCATAATAGTTGCCGCAGGTGCTGTGGCACATCCTATTGCACCAAGAACAAGACTGATATACAAGGGTTTGTGAAGTAG
>JAUWAR010000093.1 GCA_030601965.1 bacterium
GGTGATTCCTCTTTTAATAAGGCACAATCCATAACAGTAAGAGGGAGTTCTAAAAACCGAAATGGTTCTCTTTTGGAAAACCTATAAGGATGGTATGGAAGAATGAAACCAGACCTGAAACCTATCTCTTGAGAAGAGCCAAGACTGGTATCATAAGTAAGTCCGGTATTATCTATAATCTCAAAAGTCTTGGGCAATTTGAGCCTGAGATAATGTTGTCTCACACCATAGACCTTATTTCCTGTCTGTTTTTCTAAAATATTTTTCTCTTTTAAAAAGAATCTCCAATTTTCTGGAGAAATGCTATGTAGGGCTATCTCATTGCCTGCTTTTTTTATCTCATTTAAAGGAGCCTGCTTAAGCCTATATTGATGAGAAAGAGGCATAAAAAAGAAAGTGGATTTGAATCCTTTTTGTTGTTCCAAATTTATTATTTTATCAAAGTTCCACCATCTATCTCTTTTTAAACCTGCCAATGATGAAATCGCCTCTCTGCTTTTCCCTGTAAAAACACCTTTTATAGTAGATTTTGGTCTCCATCTGTACAGCCAGTCAACATCATGGGTAAGTGCAACAGCAAATTTCTTCCCATTTGGCCACCTCTCTTTTGTTAATAGTTTTTCTCCTCTTGATTTATAAATGTAAGATATAATATCAGATAAAAGGAACATATATTCATTTACTATAGGTCTTTTAATAAATTCTTTTTTATAACGGCTCGTGTCGGCCAGGGAAAGAAAAAAGAAAGTTTCGCATACTATATCAACTCCCATATTAACTATAATGCCATCGTTCTTTTTCTCCAATGATATTACAGGACTCTCTTTGTTAATTGTGTAAAGAATCTTACCAGATTTCATTGTTTGATATTCAAAGAAAAAGGGGATTTCTCCTGGATATAGGTATGAAAAAGTAGTGGGGAGTTTTCTATCTTTCACAAGATTCTCAAAATGTGGAGAAGGGAAGATATTTAAAATAGCAGAGTCCTTTTTGAAGAAAGCACTATTGTACTCACCATAATTAATAATTAGAGACTGGTGACTGTTAACTGTTAACTGTTGACTAATAAAAGAATAAGATAGCCCAAGAGATGAAAGAAGTGTATCAATAGCATATTTTGCTTCTTTATCTATAGAAGATGGTGTAGAAAGAACCACTCCGATACTCATCTTGAGGTGATACCTCTTCGTTTAATAAATCTATATCCTCTGAGCATAACTGAAAATAATGGAGTATATTTCTCGCAAGTATAATAGGGAACCAATTGTCCACCAAAGTTACTTTTAAACTTTGCAATTGTCTGTGTATTTGCACCCATAAAATCAAATTTATCAAACTGTGAAGAGAAATTACTGAAAATATAGGAAAGAAGTAAGGAATTTGCCCCGGTTTCGTGAAACTCTGGGTCTCCTGCCACTACCCACTCATAAAGGGTTTTTTTGTCTTTTATCATTATCATTCCTGACAAAATCCTTTTTTCAGAATCTTTTGCAACAAGCAATATCCCTATTTTCTTTGAGAAAAGATAATTAGCAATGTTTATAAGATACTCCTCTGAATATGGTGGTGGATTTCCATGTCTTAAGTAGCTTTTATATACTATATTAGCAAACTCTTCTATATTAGAAGATTCTTCCACCTTAATTCCAGCCTTTAAGGCTTTGTTTATCTGTCTTTTGACAGAAGGACTAATTTTCGGTTTTTCTTTAAAATTTACTATATATGTGTATCTCGCATTAATTTTCCATCCCGCCCAGTCAAAGCCTCTAATATCTTGAAGATTAGGGTGATTGGTAAGATTTATATAGCTATACTCTCTTGAGAACCTTTCTGAGAGTAATTCCTCTACCTTTAGAGTGAGATATTCCCTTTTTGAAAGATACGGGGATTTGTCATCTTTTAGGACTATTCCTAAATGTGGCACAAGAGGTGGAAGAATAGCCATTTTAAATCCATATTTAATTTTCTCGTATACAGGGCAACCTGCTACAACATTGCCATTTTTCAGCACTCCGTATATCTTATAACCTCTCCCTGTAGTTTTTCGTAGAATTTCAGAAAATAGACTGGTGCAGAATATTGTTCTCTGTCTGGAGTTTTCAATGAAATCATCCCATAGTTTGGAGTCTTTAATCTCTATTATCTCAAATTTTTTACTCATACAGTTTTTTCTTAACCAAGAAAAGCAAGTTTTCTAATCCATCTATAAAGATTCTGGATTTGACAGTGCCAATTCTTTCTATATATAAACCTGGAACTTCTTTGCTCTTCACTTTTCTAAATGCTTCTATCTTTATCTCCTCGCTGAAGGGCATACCGTTACTTGTTAAAATCAGTCTATCCAGGACATTCTTTTTAAATATCCACATCCCACTTTGCGAGTCTCTGAGATGAATTCCAAAAAATAGATTAGTCAGTAATGTAAGTAGCCTGTTTCCTATTTCTCTTGTTTTATTCATTGCCCCTTTTGGCATATTCACGAATCTATTGACAGAGATAAAGTCAAGTTTTTCTTGATTTAGAATCTTGATAAAAAAGTTTATATCTTTCAAACAATAACTATTATCAGCATCAGCTGTAACTATGATGTCTCCATTAGCCTCTTTAAATCCTACTTTGTATTGTAAGCCATAACCTCTTTTTGCCTTTACTACCCTTGCTCCCTTGCTTTTTGCTATCTCTGCTGTCCTATCTGTGCTTTCTCCATCTATTACTAAAATTTCTACTTGGTAACCATGCTCATTCAGTTCTCTGCATGAAATTGCATCAAGTGTTTTACCAATCCCTTTTTCCTCATTTAAAGATGGGAGTATTATGCTTATTAACATATCCTGTCACCTTATATAATTCAAATTTATTATTAAGCCCTTCAATTTCCTCAAGTTTTATTGTCCGGAATTCTTGGAGAAAAGAGTTCCTCTGAGTTACACTACCTGCTCTATCATATTTACTTAAAACTGCAAGATAAACATCATTGTGTCTAACAATAGAAGAATCCCTCTTCCAATTCTCAAGTAAAAGGACTTTCCTTTGTCCCCATATCTTTGAAATGAGTTCAGTAGCCTCACCATTGCATACAATAAGGGAATTTTTAGTAGTATGCCCGTAAAGAGTATCTCTAAATTTTATCTGTAGGTTCAGATATTTAGTGTGGAAAAGGTGAATGCCAACTGTCATAACAACTAAAATTATCATAATACACCAAAAGGTAAATTTTCTTATATGTTTCTGAGCGATAGAGGAATAAGAAATAAGCATCAAGGAAATAGCGGGGAAGAAATATCTTGTGGCAAGCAAAGAGACCTTAAGGAAATTTTCCCATTCGGGTAAGTCATAGAGCGTGAATGAAGTAGAACAGAAACTATAAACACAGAAAAGAAATCCACAACTCAAAAGTATTTCAAGCCGAAATTTGCCTTTATAGACAAAAGGTGAGACCACTAAAAAAGGATACACAATCAAAAGTGGTATCAGGAATACTGAAAGATTTAAAAAAATGTTTCCAGGATTAAACAATACACTTTCAGAGAGATACCCTGCTTTCAAAAATCCACCATAAGCCGATTTGTTATATAAAAGAGAGATAAATAGAAAAGGTAGAAATCCAAGGAACATTTTAACGGATATGATTTTTTTGCGAAAAAGGGTCATTATAAAAAAGACAAGAAAGAGAACTACATTGATATATCTGACAAGAAAGGAAAATCCAAAGAGTGCTCCACTATGAGTATATTTTTCTTTCGTGTAACAATAAAATCCTGCAAGAAACAGACAAGTTGCGGGAATATCACTCATAAGTGTTCTACTAAAAAGCACATAAGACGGATAGAAAAGATAAAAAATTGCGTATTTTGGTTCTATCCCAAGACTGCGAAGAAGAAAAGCAAAAACAATATAGCCAATAATATGGAAAATAAGTCCATACAGGAATATACCATTTTTGCCTAAAAATGTAAAGGGTAAAAGTAATAGTGAGTTCCCCGGTGGATATTTTGAGACTAAATGTCCATTATTTTTTATTGGATAGTGTGCCACTCCTATGTCTGTCTCATCAAGATAAATAGTTCCAGTTCTCAGGGCATATGCTAAATCCAGGTAGCAGGACTCGTCAAATATAGTATAAATCTTAGGAATGGTGAGTATATATATTAGTATGTACACGGCTCCGGAGACTATCAATATACGGGAGTTTTGCAAATTTGCAAAACTACCAGTAAAAAACCTCATATTTGCATTAAATGCAGTAAAAGTTTTTCTCATAAGTTTCCGTCGGCCGACGGACAAGTTATGATTTCAAAGAAATTAAATGCTTACATAAAAAGCAGTAAATATTAGGACTTTTGCAAAATGCAAAAGTCCTGTCCTCATAGAAAAGATTTTATATTCATAAGAATAAAATTTGCAAGTTTTTTCTTGACTTTCGTAAATCTTGTAGTCATCTCTAATAATAGAGATAAAACAGGGTGCTCTATTATTCTTATTAATAGGTCTTTTCTTGAATGGAGAAACAGTCCGTTCCCAGGCGTGCCTGTTTGCAAGAGAAGACCTCACAATTAGTAAAAAAGATGGATACGATGTCATCACTCTAAAAAATTGCCTTCATACTTACGAAGTTGGAAAACCTCTTTTGCCTCTGAAACTCCTACATATTCCACTTTCTCCTGGTGAAAGTGTAGAGTCTATAAAACTGCTTTCCTGCAATAAGAAATATCTTGGTGATAAATTTAATCCTTTTCCAACTCAACCAGCAGTTCCAATTGGCGAGAAAAAGGAGTTTATGTCTCCTCAATATACCGAAGAGATATATCCCTCTGATATAGTTGAACTCAAAAATCAAGGGATAAAAGATGGAAATAGGGTCGCCTGTGTGGCAATTCATCCTGTGCAGTTTATTCTCGCCAAAGGCGGATCTCAGCCAGAGGCTGATGAGCCTCAGGTTCACGCCTCAGGCGGAAAAAATACAGGAGAGCTCGTATTTTATGAAGAAATAAGTTTTTCTATAGAGACAAAGAGTGTGTCCCCGCCTGAATTGCATAGATTTAGGTTGTCCACAGCCAAGATGGCTGTGCCAC
>JAUWAR010000157.1 GCA_030601965.1 bacterium
TATCATTACATCTATAAACTTATCAAGCATCTCTTTGCTCTCTGTCTCTGTGGGCTCAATCATAAGTGCCTCGTGAACTATCAAAGGAAAGTAAATAGTGGGTGGATGAAATCCAAAATCAAGTAGTCTTTTTGCAATATCAAGCGTTCTTATACCAAACTCTTTTTGTCTATTACCTGAGAGAACAAATTCATGCATACACGGACCCTTATAAGACAGGTTATAGTAGTCTTTTAAATTATTCATCAAGTAATTTGCATTAATCACTGCATTTTCTGCAACTCTTCGGATGCCTTTTGCTCCAAGCATTCTTATATAAGTATAAGCCTTTACACATACATTAAAGTTTCCATAAAAACTATGAACCCTGCCAATAGAATTTGGAAAATCATAAGAAAGATGGTAATCGGTAATCGGTGTTCGGTTATCGGTAGAGGCTGAGACCTGATGACCGATGACTGATGACTGATAACTGATACGTGGGACAGGGAGAAAAGGTGCAAGAAATTTCTTTACTCCTATACCTCCACCACCGGGTCCACCTGTTCCATGAGGCGTTGAGAATGTCTTGTGAAGATTAAAATGAACTATGTCAAAACCCATATCCCCTGGTTTTGCAATTCCCATAAATGCATTGAGATTTGCTCCATCAAGATAAAGAAGTGTCCCATTTTTATGCACAATATCTGCTATCTCTTCAATTTGTGATTCAAAAAGTCCGAGTGTATTAGGAACAGTAAGCATAAGACAGGCAACATCTTTATCTATTGCCTCTTTTAGAGCATTTATATCAAGGAGTCCTTTATCATTAGACTTTATTTCAATAGAGGTAAAACCAGTAAATGTAGATGTTGCAGGATTTGTCCCGTGTGCAGAATCCGGGACCAGGATTTCATTTCTCTTCTCTCCTTTTTTATTAAAATAAGCCCTTGCCATGAGCATACCAGTCAATTCTCCATGGGCACCTGCAACAGGCTGAAGAGTAACTTCATTCATCCCACTAATTTCAGCGAGATATTTTTGGAGTTCGTATAGAATCTTAAGTGCTCCCTGGATTGTGGATTCATTTTGCAGAGGATGAATATCACTAAATCCTGAAAATCTGGCAATATCTTCATTGATTTTAGGATTATACTTCATTGTGCAAGAACCAAGTGGATAAAATCCCTTTTCTATATGAAAGTTTAAGGACGAAAGTTCTGTAAAATGCCGTGCCACATCTATTTCTGAAACCTCTGGCAATTCAGGTAACTTATCTCTTGTGAATCTATGTGGAATTAAGTCCTGTTTAACAGTCACATCTATTAACGGTAAAGTATATGCCTTCCTATCCTCTTTTGAGATTTCAAAACTAAGTTTCATAATTATGCCCTTGGATGGGCTTGAGCATAAATAGTTTTTAGCCTTTCAGGTGTAATATGTGTATATATCTGTGTGGTTGCAATAGAACTATGACCAAGTAGTTCCTGAACCGTCCTGAGGTCACAACCTTTGTCAAGA
>JAUWAR010000051.1 GCA_030601965.1 bacterium
AAGATATAGTAAATGAAACGGAGAACCGTCCCCTGTTTCCTGTTTCACTAAAATGTTACATTCTACTTTTAGCTGCTTCTTTAATTAGTTGTAAAGCGATAACTTCTCTTTGTATCTGATTGGTGCCCTCATAAATCTGGGTAATCTTGGCATCTCTCATCCTTTTCTCTACAGGATAATCTTTCATATAGCCGTAGCCACCAAAGATTTGAACTGCTTTTTCAGTAACTTCCATTGCTACATCTGAAGCAAATAGCTTTGACATAGCAGAATATTTTGATATATCTTTTGCCCCACCATCTATGTACTTTGCTACTTGATATACAAGTGCCCTTGCTGATTCAACTTTTGTTGCCATCTCTGCAAGCATAAATTGGATGCCTTGAAAACTACCAATGGGCTTCCCGAATTGTTTTCTTGTCCTCGCATAATTTATAGCCTCATTAAGGGCGCCATCTGCTATTCCAACAGCCATAGCACCCACAGCGGGTCTTGTGGCGTCAAATGTTTGCATAGCTATTATGAAGCCAAGCCCCTCTTTACCAATAAGATTTTCTATTGGAACTTTTGCATCTTCAAATATAAGTTCTCTTGTAGCAGATGTCCTTATTCCCATTTTATCCTCTTTTTTACCAAATGAGAAGCCATCAGTACCTTTTTCTACAATGAATACAGATAATCCTCTTGGGCCCCTGTCTGGAGAGGTTGATGCAAAAACTGTATAAATCTCCGCCTCTCCACCATTTGTTATCCACTGTTTTGTTCCATTCAAGATATAGAAGTTACCCTCTTTTGTTGCCCTCGTCTTCACTCCACCTACATCAGAGCCTGCATCGGGTTCCGTTAAAGCATAGGCGCCGAGTTTCTCTCCAGAGGCAATAGGAGGAAGGTATTTCCTCTTCTGCTCCTCATTGCCAAAAAGGATTATCGGTTCAGCCCCCAATCCGCTTGCTGCATAGGAAGTAGCTACGCCAGCACATGCCTTCGAGAGCTCCTCCACGATGATACAGAGCTCAAAATTACCCATCCCAGCCCCATCATATTCTTCGGGAATAGTAGTAGCAAACATACCTGCCCTGGCAAGTTCTTTCAATATATCCCATGGAAATTCACCTGTCTCGTCTAATTCTTTTCTTTGAGGAACAATTTTATCTCTCGCTATTTCTTCTACAACTTTTTTTATCATTTTCTGCTCCGTTGTGAGAAAATAATCCATCATCATTACCCCCTGCTTAAAATTTTTAACGACACTGGTTTTATTGGCGGTCTTACTCTCGGATGTTCAATCTTGTCAAGCGATGCACCTGTTTCTTCCTTTATTATTTGTGCAACAAGTCTTTTACAGGTTCTACCCTGACAATATCCCATTCCTGCCCTTGCAAGTCTTTTGATTTCGTCTATAGAATGATAACCTTCTCTTACAAGAGTCCTTATCTCTTCCTCATTAACATCTTCACATCTACAGACAATCCTCATATTAGTCAGTGGTTATCTTATCTTTAATCTTCTCAAATTTGTTTTTGCCAATTCCATAAATCTTTGTAATTTCTGAAATATTCTTGAAGAGTCCGTATTTTTCCCGATATTTTATGATTCTTTGTGCATAAGTGGGACCTATGCCAGGTAGTAGAGTAAGTTCTTCTTTTGTGGCAGTGTTAATGTTTATTTTTTCAAGTTTTATCTTTCCTGTTTTATTCTCCTTAATCTTAAATTCTGGAGCAAAATAGGGATTTTTGAGTTTAACCACGTACACAACACTGCCCACAATAAGAGATGCCATGAGAAATAAGATTACGCCTCTTTCTTGTGGAGTGAACATAAATATTAAATGCCTAAATACCTAAATTCCTAAAGATTGCGAAGTTTTTTAGGTATTTAGGAGTTTTGGACTTTTAGGTATTTGATGTTTCATATGCATAGGCACAGTTGAGTATATCTTGTTCGCAAAAAGCCCTTCCTATAAGTTGCACTCCAATAGGGAGTTCATTTGTCCCGCACTTATGTATAAGTGCGGGACTGATAGGAACAGAAATAGCCGGTAGTCCAGCAAGATTTACAGAAACAGTAAAGATATCCGAGAGATACATCTCAAGAGGGTCATCTATCTTCTCTCCCAATTTAAAAGCAGGAATAGGATAGGTCGGAGTGAGTATTATATTTACCCTTTCAAAGGCGTCATCAAAATCTGACTTTATAATATCCCTTACTTCTCTTGCCTTAAGGTAATATTCATCATAGTAACCGGTCTGGAGTCCAAAAGTGCCCAGCATAATCCTTCTCTTTATCTCGTCTCCAAATCCCTCTTTTCTTGTCTGCTCATACATTTCTTTTAACTTCTGTTTTCTGTTTTCTGTCTTCTGTCTTCTGTATCCGTATTTCACCCCATCATATCTTGCAAGGTTTGAAGATGCCTCTGCAGTGGCAATCAGATAATAAGTCGCAATAGCATATTCTGTATGTGCAAGGGAGATTTGTTCTGTTTTTGCCCCTAAATCCTTAAAAATATTAATGGCATTTTCTATAGAAACTCTTACATCATCAGATAGCCCCTCTGTAAAATACTCCTTTGGAATACCTATTTTTATTCCCTTTATATTAGAATTGAGATTATGTAAAAATGATGGCACTTCTTTATCTCTTGATGTTGAATCTTTTACATCTCTACCCGCAATGGCAGAAAGAAGAATAGCTATATCTTGAGTGTTTTTAGCAAGTGGTCCTATCTGGTCCAGAGATGAGGCAAAAGCAACAAGCCCATATCTTGATACCCTTCCGTAGGTGGGCTTTAAACCAAATATTCCACAAAAAGATGCAGGTTGTCTTATTGAGCCACCTGTATCTGAACCAAGTGCACAGATTACTTCTTTATTTGCTACTGCAGCAGCAGAACCTCCTGACGAACCACCTGGAACATAGTCATTATCTATAGGATTCAAAGTGGGACCAAAATAAGAGTTTTCTGTTGAAGAACCCATTGCAAATTCGTCCATATTTGTCTTACCTATAAATATTGCACCCTGTTTTTCTAACTTTTCTATCACTGTAGCATTATATGGAGGAATAAAATCCTCAAGGATTTTTGAGCCACAAGTAGTAGGTTCTCCCTTCATACATATATTATCTTTAATAGCAATAGGGATTCCTGTCAAGGGTTCTGGATAATCTCCTTTCTTGTCTAACTCCTTTGCTTTCTTTCTTGCACTATCTTCAAAAAGGGTAATATAACAATTTAAAGAACTATCAGATATATGCTCAAATACAGATTCTACAATCTCTGAAGATTTGATTTCTTTTTTTATCAATAGGTTATGCAGGGTAGAAATACTATGATTCTCTAATTCCATCAGACTACCTTTGGAGTAATAAAGTATCCCTCTTTTGAACAAGGGGCATTTTTAAGTGCTTCTTGTTTTGAAATGCCATGGCAAGGAATATCCTCCCTTAAAAAACATTTGTCTTGGATTTCGGATTTCAAATTTTTGATTTTTGATTTTTGATTTTTGATTTTATTCATGTAGTCTATTATCTCTCCAAGTTCTTTTTCAAACTTTTTTATCTGTGTCTCTGTGAACTTAATAAGAGAGAGGTCTCCTATATGCTTTGTTAATTTTCGTGAGATGGACACCGCAAGTGGTGTCAGGAGTTACCTCCTGACACATTTTCCGTCGGGAGGTAACTCCCGACGGCACAAAAATCAAAATGCGAAATTACAGATTTATCCTCAAATCCTGTTTCTTGCTAAACATTTATCAGATATTTCTGACAAAAATCTTGAGGGTCTGCAAAAGTTTCTTCCACTGCGAGATATAGCATAAGAGAGATAGACCTTCTCCTTTGCACGCGTGAGTCCAACATAGAAAAGCCTTCGCTCTTCTTCTATCTCATCAATACTGTTAAGCGATAATTTATGTGGAAGAAGTTCTTCCTCAAGTCCTGCAATAAAGACAATAGGAAATTCCAGTCCTTTGGCATTATGGGCGGTCATAAGTGTTACTCGTTCATTTTTATTCTCCCACTGGTCTATATTTGTAAGTAGAGATACTGTCTCAAGGAATTCCTCAAGAGTCTTATAATTAGAAGATGCGTTAATAAGTTCTTTTATATTTTCTTTTCTTGAAATTGCTTCTATTTCACCTTCCTGGTCAAGAAAGTCAAAATAGTTTATCTGGTCAATGATATTCTCTAAAATATCATCTGGTTTCTTGTGTCTTTTTCTAATACGCTCCATTACTTGAAGAAAATCCTTCAGGCTTTTTTTTCTTGATATAGGGATTCCATCTATTTTATTTATTCTTCTTAATGCAAAATATACAGGGATTTGTTCTTTTTCTGCAAATTTTTCTATTCTCCGAATTGTAGCCTCTCCTATGTTTCTTGATGGAGTATTGATAGCCCTTCTAAAAGATATGAAATCATTGGGATTTGAGAGAAGTCTTAAATAGGCAAGCAGGTCTTTAATTTCTTTCCTTTCATAAAATCTTATCCCCCCAACTATTACATAAGGCAGATTTTCTCTTTTCATTGCCTCTTCAATAACTCTACTCTGGGCGTTTGTTCTGTAAAGAACGAGAAAATCGCCTGTCTTTTTCCCATCATTTTTTATAATTCTCGCGATCTTCTCTGCCTCATCCTCCTCATCATTTGCTATATAGAGTGTGATAGGGTTGCCCACTTCATTCTCTGTCCAGAGGTTCTTACCCAATCTTGCAAAGTTATGACTTGCCAGGGAAGAAGCTGCATCAAGTATCGTCTGGGTGGACCTGTAATTTTGTTCAAGTTTTATTATCTTTGCATCTGGCCAATCCTTTTGAAATTTTATGATATTTTCAACTTCTGCACCCCTGAATCCATATATAGACTGGTCTTCATCACCAACTACTGTCAGTTTATTATATTTTCTGGATAATAATTTGAGTAGTGTATATTGGACATAATTTGTATCTTGATACTCATCAACAAGGATATACTTAAATGAGAATTTTTCAATAGCATCATTTGATTTGTTAAATAATTTGCAGGCATTTATGAGCAAGTCATCAAAATCCATGATATTATTTTTCTGAAGCATGGTCTGATAGAGAGTATAGATATGTGCAACAGTGGTATCATAGAAATTTCTTATAGGATATTCATCTGCTGACATAAGTTTATTTTTTGCCCTTGAGATTCTATTAGATATAGTTTTTGGAGATAATCTACAGTTTATATTTTGTTCCTTTATTATCTTTTTTATAAGGGTTTTTGAATCATCCGCATCATAAATTGTATAATCTTTGGTATATTTGAGGGTGTCTGCGTATATTCTTAATACCCTGGCACAGAAACTATGGAATGTGCCCAACCAGACTTTTCTGACCATGGGTCCTATAAGATTTTGCACTCTTTCTTTCATTTCCTCAGCCGCCTTATTTGTAAAAGTAACGGCAAGTATCTCCCAGGGTTTTACCTTAAGCATACCCACAAGATAGGCGATTTTATAAGTAAGCACTCTTGTTTTTCCTGAGCCCGCGCCTGCAAGTACAAGAAGTGGTCCATCATTATATTCCACAGCCTCTTTTTGTGGCGGATTTAAGTCAGAAAGGAAGTCCATTTATCTTTTATTTTCATCTCTTTAATACAATCCTCTCCTGTGTGATTCTTGCTCTCTTCTCTATACACTCTTTGTAAGATTTGTAATCTGCTTTTTTACCCTCTCTCTCTTTTAATATAAAACTGTCAGTAAATAGTATCTTGTTTTTATGTCGTTTGAAAGAGGCATTATATGTCGCGAGTTTAGATTTTTCACTTCGTTCAGAATGACAGGTAATAGACTCCGGGATATAATATACTTTGTAATCCTTTGGAATCTCTATCTCTATCTCTGTTTCTTCTAATAATCTCTTTCCAAAATACAAATCGTGTTTCCTCTCTTTTTTGCCAACACTCGCCGCAGAGTAATCAATCTCTGGAATAGAGAATACAAGAAAATCACCTCCCTTGATACAATAGTCATCTATCTTGTATTCAATTTCAACCTTCACATCTTTGTCTAAATTAGAGAGGTCAGATATTTTATATTTCTTTAATCTTGCATTCGGATGGATTTTTGATACCCATTCTTCCATAAGGTTTTTAAATTCTTTGTCTTTCATATCCTTGTTTTTTCTGAACTGAGAAGCAATGTCCCCCTTTAATGAGATGCTTTTCTTTATTTCTATACTTCCATCAGATAAAAGATTGCCCTTGAGAATACTCTTCTTTGATTCTCTTTCTGGAGAAAAAAGAGGAATCTCTATAAGCCGAGAGTCTTTCTCATCTATGAGTAAGCCTAAAGTTGTCACAAATCTTGATGGGATTGCACCAAAGGAGTAGGTATCATAATATGGACAAAGAAAGATAGAATCTATCATAACAAGAGGCACTATACATACCTCTCTCAATGACGGAACAGACGGAGTAACTCTTCCATTATCTCTCGGTCTAACAAGAACAATACTGGGCTTGAACCCTTTATATTTCAAAATTCCATAAAGGAGAAATGCCTTATCAAGTCTGCTTCCCTGTCTATTTTGGGATATTTTATCAAGTCTCTTTGGAGAATATGAATAACCTCCCGGTGTAATATCAATAAATTTAATCTCCTTTGCAACAAAGTTATAAATATCTCTTGGAGAGATGAGTTGTTCGAGTTTTTCTCTAATATCTTCTGAATAATTAAGACTATCTTCTATCATAGCATAAAACTTATTCCCAATATTCTCCCAACTATCCTTGATTCCTACCACTAATCTCGGAACAATATCCTCTAACGGTGGCATATCCGTCTCTTTTTCAATCCCGATGGAATCGGGATTCTCCATTGTCCATATATATATTCGGTTCTCGGTTCTCGGTTGTAGGTTATCGGTTTTTATTCCTTTACCTTTATGCACACTTATTTCCATTTCTTTCGGGACTATAAGTTTTACAACTTTCTTTTCTATAGGTTCAAAGTCTCCAAAATTCTCATCAATCAAGAATGGTAAAGTGCTTTCTTTTGTGGTTTTTATATCTATTATTCCACCCCTTTCAACTCCTTGAAGGGCGATTTTCTTGCGGTGCAAATTCTCATAATCTGGATATCTTGCCCATATAGATTCATCCTTTATGCTTCTCTCTTTTAACGGAATTATCTCACCATTTCTTCCAACAGCCCTTGC
This sequence comes from bacterium, assembly GCA_030601965.1. Taxonomy (GTDB): domain Bacteria; phylum Hydrothermota; class UBA3073; order JACQXS01; family JAUWAR01; genus JAUWAR01. The sequence goes on from JAUWAR010000051.1 coordinate 7,179, forward strand.
AAAATCTATCTTTAAAGTTTCATCACTTGTAAGATATGGAAATTGACGATTGGCAATATATTTCCCCTTTTCCCGCAAGACTTTCTGTATAACCCTTCTTGTAACAGTCCACCGATATTTCGGATTTCGGATTTCGGATTTCGGATTTTCTATCCTGTATATTACTTCTTCAAGAAGTGTGACATAAGGCACATCTGGATATTTTAGGGTATCCGGTGCGAATTTTATAAGTGAATCAAGAATAAAATCCTTTTCTCTCCAACTTTCTTCTGTCTCCTCAAGTTCAATACGCTCTATTTGTTCAATATCCCACTTAAGATACCTTTTCTCATCAGTTTCAAAATAGACTATTTCTTTCTTTATCTCTTTGAGAGTTCCTGAAATTTCCTCTCCTTCATTTAAATAAATAATATCAGAAAAGCAAGAAGTGAGAAGCGAGAAGTGGGAAGTGAGAAGTAAAAAGATAAAAACTGAAATTCTGTTCGTATGAATTCGGATTCTCAATTCTCGTTTCTCAATACTCATTTCTCTTTAAAAAATATTTCTTCTTTTGAATATCTTGCAACCTTTGAAAGGAAACCTTTATATTCTTTATAAAATTCCACAGGAATAATGCGTTTCTTTCTCCTGAATTCATCTTTGAAAATTATGTCATTATCCTCAATTGTATATTGCCCTTTATATAAGGCATATTCAGTGCTCTTCTCAAAAGGAGCAGGAAGATATTCCACCTTATACTTATCTGGTATCTTTAGCCTTATTCTATGCCTTATCATAAAAGAACTCGGATAAGTTAGATCATAGGTTCTTTTTTCAAGACCTACCTCTTTAAACTCATATTTTCTGAGTTCTGGCATTCTGAATATAAGTAAATCTTTTGTTCTTATGCCAAAGTCTTTTATCTGGTATTTCCAGTTAAGAAAGAACTGTTGTTCAAGGTCTTCAGGACTTCCAATCTCATAACTCAGAAGTTCTGCATTTGGGCTTTCCTCCTTTATCACCTCTTCTATTCTATTCTTTCTCTCGCCTGGTTTCATGCTTTTCCAATAGTATCTTATCCCTGCCTCCTGGCTTCCTGTGTATCTTCCTGTGAATTCTACATAGGCTATGCCGTTTTTATCAATCTCTATCTCTATATTGTAGGCTTTCATGTTTTCCGAGTCAGGGGGAACTGGGATATAGTTTATCTTTCCAAGAAGTGGGTTTAAACAAGTTATACCATGGTTGGAAGACGAATGGCAGGGGTACCTGAAGTTTGAACCTGTGCAGTCAAGATAAAAGATTTTTTCATTAAGATGTATCTCGGTTATAGCGTGATTACACCAATGGATTGGGATTTCTCTTGGTGGGCTTCCTTCCCTATTTGTTAAAACTCCAACTGGATATGCCTCT
>JAUWAR010000088.1 GCA_030601965.1 bacterium
GGAGAAAAATTAGAGAAGCCGTCTTTTAATTCATCTTTCAATTTATCAATAGATACCTTAACAGGTTCGGGGGGTATATCATTGTTCAGGGTGAAGGTCTTTGGTTTTTTACTATATTTAATTTCTTTCCATTTTGCTTCATATTTTTCAACAAGAGAAAACAGGGTATGGATTACCTGCATAAACATAGGTCCGAGAGATTGTGCAGGGTCTTTTGGATTATGTATCTTTACCCCGGGGTTTACCTGACAGATATTAAATCCTTCATTAATGGCGGTCGTTGTAATATATACATCTATCCCAAATTTTTCAACAAATGGATAAGGAAGTGGTTCCTCGCCAATCCGTTTTGCAAATTTACCAGAAAAGGCAAAATCACCTCCAATTGGCTGTCTAATTTGCAGACCATAAAGTGCACGAGTCAAAGGATATACAATAGAGTTTGTTATTGTGCCATCTCTTTTATCCCTTTTATATACAGGTGCACAAAAATCATATCCTTTATCAATCACAGGAGATAGGAATAGTTTTATCCACTCCGGTGTAACAGACCTCAAATCAGAATCAAAAACACAGATAGCACTTGCATTAAGACAGGATGCAGCCTCGAATACAGCTTTTAATGCAGCACCTTTACCAGGCTCTCCCCTATGGATACTTACTACATTTTCTACACCTTCTGGAATATCTGCTTTTGAAGCATTTTCTCTTGTATCGTCTAAAGACCCTCCATCAGATGTAATGACTATTGATTTCAGATTAGGAAAGAATTGCTTCAGACCTTTTGCAGATGTTTCAACCACATATCTTATTGTGGACTCTGAGTTATAGCAGGGAATTCCAACAACAAGAGGACATTCCCCAATTTTTAGTAGTTTCTCTTCAGTAGATTTTCTAAGTGATCTTTTCATTTCAAAATTTAATAAGTGAAAAAACTTCGTAGTCTTTCAGCTTTTCTATTCCCTTAAGGTCTGTTAATTCAATCAAAAATGCCACTCCTATTATATTCCCTCCCAGTTTTTCTACAAGTTTGCAAGTGGCAAGGGCTGTTCCACCTGTGGCTAAAAGGTCATCAAATATCAGGACAGACTCACCTTTATTAATTGCATCTTTGTGAATCTCTAATGCATCAGTTCCATATTCAAGTTCGTATTCCTCTTTTACAGTATCTGCAGGTAATTTACCTGGTTTACGCACAGGCACAAGACCACTACCAAGAAGGTATGCAAGTGCCCCACCAAATATGTAGCCCCTTGCCTCAATTGACACTACTTTATCAATCTTTTTGTCTTTATATACCTCATAAACTGCATCAACAGCTTTCTTAAAGCCATCTTTATCCTTTATCAGTGTTGTTATATCCCTGAAAAGTATGCCTTTTTTAGGAAAATCCGGAATAGAACGGATAAGTTCTTTGAGTTCTTGCATTTCTACCTCCTCAGAATCTTATATTAAATCCCTGAAACTTACCTTCATATTCTTCCCATTGTATTTTTACATCCCGGACATCTGATACAAGCGGTCCTATCTTTAGGTCATTTATAAGTTCTTCAATCAGTCCTTTTTCACCTTCAGTAATTACCTCTACCCGTCCATCAAAGAGATTTTTCACATAACCTGTAAGTCCCAGTGATTTTGCCTTTTTCTCAGCAAACCATCTATAGCAGACACCTTGAACAAGTCCCGAAACAATTATATGTGCCCGAACTAACATAGAAATCTAAGAATAATATCCTACAAAAACATTCTGCTGTCAATCTTTTTGTGGGGAGAGTGTGCTTGGAATCCTATCTCAATATTATAAACTTCTTAGCTGCCTTAAAATCACCTGCCTGCAGGCAATAAAAATAAATCCCATTTACTACTTTCTTGCCAAACTTATCTTTTCCGTTCCATCTGATGCTGTGATAGCCTGCCTTTCTATTCTTGTTCACAAGGGTTGTTATTTTCTGTCCCGAGAGATTATAAATAGTAAGCTCTACCTTTGAGTTTTTTGGCAACCCATACTTTATGCTAACTTGCTCTCTAAATGGGTTTGGAGTTGCTGAAAATAACCTAAACCTATCAAGCACTTCCTTGCTTTCTTCTACACCGAGTCCATCGTCAACTATAAATTTCACAGGCTCTATATATGGATTCTCATCAGGATCGTCAGAAGATATTGAGAGACTATCATAATAGGTTCCACTTGAAAGTGCGCCCTTTGCTACAACAACAGTTACATTTTGAGAATTACCAGGAGTAACAGTGAATAATGTCGGACTTATAGAGGCAATCCATGACTCGCTTCCCGTAATGTTGGTGACATTGAGATTAGCATCCCCTGTATTATGCACAGCCATTGTTTTCACTGTATCAACTGTCAAAATGGAATCAGTGAATACAAGAGTGTCAGGTGTAACATAAATATTACAAGTCCCCGATGATGCACTGATAGTAAGGTTAACATAGACGGCACTCCCATTATCAGGTATAGATTTAGGTGTCTCGGTAGAAGTAGAAGAAATCCCCCACTGAATATGTTCAGCTAATAGATATTCTATATTACCCGTTTGCCCATCTGGATGGGTATCTGTGCATCTGATAAAAATATTATTAGCAGACTCTGGGTTCAAGTAAGAATCTCCATCAGAGATATCAAGGACTATATTGTGCGAAGGAAATGGCCAATCTGCTTGTGCAGACATCCACCAGTCAAAGAAATTCTTTGTCCAGTCAGGGCTTGTAGATGGACCTATTCCCATTCTGATTGTTATACGCTCACGAGTAGGATGATTTATTTTATAGCGTGTTCTCACACTCGGAGAATATCCAATCTTGTCAGTGCTATAATATGCATATCCATGACATATATCACTACTCATTGTTGCCTCATAGGACATCCACCAGTAACCTTGATTTCCCCATCCTGTTCCCCATGAGTTCACCATTCTAAAAGCACCTACACCATCATTTGTAGGTTTATCATCATCATAACCAACAAATGTAACTGCATGTCCACCTCTTATAGTGCCATATGTATCAGCAACACAATAAACAGTATCAAAATTATTAATATTATCAAAGTTGCTCCATACTGATATTCCAGTAACTGCTAAACCGGTATCAGCAAGTAGTTGTTTTATCTGGTTTAGGCCAGCACTATTTGAACAATCAATCCAATATAAGTTTTCACATCTAAATGGTATGCCATTTTCATAAGCGCTTTCAGAGGGCCAGGATGTAGAATCAGTATAATCATAAGGGCAATCTGTTAAACTTGCACACCCAAAATCGCATAGGAGCTTGAAACCATCTGAGGTATATGCACCTGCATCTACACCACCATTTATCTGATTATACATAAATGCAGGACTAAACTGATGATCAAGATTACTTAGATTCCATTTATGTTCATACCATTCTTGGAAGGTTTTGAAGTAATATCCTGTTGCCCATGCTACACAAGAACCTTGGTAGCCCTGTGATTTCACTGGCGGCATAAATGGGGATAAATCTACAGCAGAAGGCAAAAACACTTTTGCTCTAAATACTGCCTGTTGCATCCAGTCAATAGTTCTTGGATCCTCTTTCAAACAACCAAGTCTATGTAGTTCCTTGCCAACAAGTGATGAGAAGAACAAAAAAGAGCTAATTGTTCCTATTAGAACTGAATATTTTCTAATCATACATTCCTCCTATCAATTTTCCATATACTATCAGTCAAACTGAATAATGTCAAGAAAAAAGTTTTTGCCATTTCAAGTTGAGTAGTTAATCGCTAATTCAACTGCCTGTTCTGGTGTCTTTGCTATTTTTATGGGTGCTTTAATGTCCCAGGTTTTGAGCCCTATTACTGGAATACCTAAATTAAGGGCAATTGCAATTTCAGAAAGTGTGCCGTATCTACCATCTATTGCAATTACAGCGTCTGAAGACCTGACAACTATTACATTTCTTGCAATACTCATCCCTGTAACTATAGGAATATCAATATAAGGATTGGCATCCTTTTTGGTTTGTGTAGGCAGTATTCCTATTGTAGTTCCCCCTGCACTTTTCGCACCTTTTGCAGCAGCCTTCATTACACCCCCAAGTCCACCACATACGAGTATGGCACCATTTTTTGCAATCCTCTCCCCTACCTTAAAGGCAATATCTGCTATTTCTTTAGAACAAACATTTCCGCCTATGACACCAATAGTTTTAAGCATATCTATATACCTATACTTTCCAATTCATCCTCAAGAAATACAAGTACACTTAACTTCTCTGCTTCTATTTTCAGATACTCAAAATCAAGGGTTTCTTTCTTTATCTTGAGGATTTCTCTTACATCTTCTGTATCCCTGTTACGTCCTGCAAGAAGTTTATAAAGAATCAGGTCCTCAGGTGAGATTACAGGAATAGTAGTATCTTGGAAATTTATCTGTTTTGCCCGTTCCAAAACTTTTTTCTCCCACTCAGATTCGGCAAGGAATAAATCAATATAGACATTTTTATAAAACATTGTGATAAACTTTATTCCCCTAATAGATTTTATCTTTTTTTCTTCACAAGCCGAGCCTCTTTCAAATTCAAATCCTTTTTTTGTTAACATATCACAGAATTTCTTGTCAGTGACTCCAATTACGCAATCCACATCATAAGTTGTGCGAGGCCTTGCCCAGATACTTACAGCAATCCCTCCCATAAATGCGAGATTTGTATTTGTTCTTTGGGAAGTGTCTTTTAGCACAAGAAGGATATTGGATAATATTTCCTGGGTCATTTTATTGATGCAAGTTTATCAAGAATTTTGTAATCTCTTCCAAGGTGGTCTTTTCTCATCCATTCAAGTCTCTTTTTGAACTCTTCAGGAGATAAGGCGTCTTTTAGAAGTTTATAAGTGAAATCACAGAGTTCAAGCCAAATTTCAATCCTCTTTTCAGGGTTTTCTGGAAGATTATGATACATAGTTTTTTGCGATTTGTAAGATGAATGACTTGAGTTCTTCTATTCCCTTTCCTGTTACACAAGATGTAAAAAATGCATCCGGGTATTTTTCTTTTAAATACCTGGAGTTCATATTATCTTTGTCTATCTTATTGAAGACCAAAAGAGTCTGTTTGTCAATTATACCGAGTGCCTCAAGAACTTCGTTTCCAGCCTGTATCTGAATCTCAGAA
>JAUWAR010000073.1 GCA_030601965.1 bacterium
CTATATGTCTGGGGGATTCAAGATATTTCTCAATATATATTGTTGAATCTCCAAAAGCAGACCCTGCTTCGGACTTTGCTTCCTTTATAGCCCTTTTAAACTTATCCTTTGTTCTCACCACTCGCATACCTTTTCCTCCACCTCCTGCAGCTGCTTTTATCAGAACGGGAAATCCTATATCCTCTGCAATCTTTATTGCCTCATTTTCATTAGAAAGTGGTTTTACTGTGCCAGGAATTACAGGTATCCCTGCTTTATTCATCGTTTTTCTGGCTTCAATTTTATTGCCAAGCAATTGCATAGCATTAGAACCTGGACCTATAAACACAATCCCTTCAGTTTCACACCTTTTTACAAAAAGGGTATTTTCAGCAAGAAACCCGTAGCCAGGGTGTATTGCTTGAACTTTAGATTTCTTTGCTACTTTCATGATTTTATCTATCTTAAGATAACTCTCAGTAGCCGGAGAATTGCCTATTTCATAGCATTCATCCGCATATCTTGTATGCAATGCATTTTTATCGGCCTCTGAATAGACGGTAACAGTGGTAATACCCAGTTCTTTACATGCCCTGAGCACCCTTACAGCAATCTCACCTCTATTAGCAACGAGTATTTTCTTTAGCATGGTTTTTAAATACTTCCCAAAACTGTCAGTGTCAAGATATTTTGATTTTTTTATTGACAGGATATTAAATATGACATAAATCCTGTCCATAAAGGAGGAGGCTATGAAAAAAGAGATTACAAAACTTGTAGATGAGAATAATGTAAAATTTATCCAGTTATGGTTCACAGATATAATTGGTAATTTAAAAAGGGTAACAATACCCCGCTCCCAACTTGAAGATGCAATAAAAGATGGCAAGGGGTTTGATGGTTCTTCTATTGAAGGATTTACAAGAATTCATGAGAGTGATATGCTCGCAAAACCTGATATTAATACCTTTGCTATTCTGCCCTGGAGCTCGGAAAATCAGAAAGAAGCGAGAATCTTCTGTGATATATACCTGCCAGATGGTAGCCCTTATGAAGGGGACCCCAGATATATACTAAAGAAAAACCTTGCCGAGGCAAAAAAGATGGGCTTTACATACTATGTGGGTCCAGAACTTGAGTATTTCTATTTTAAAGACTCGGAGAAAACTAATGTATTAGACCATGGAAGCTATTTTGACCTTACTCCTCCGGATATAGGTGATGAACTGAGAATGAAGACAATTTCTGTTCTTGAAGAAATGGGAATAGAAATAGAGACATCTCATCATGAGGTTGCCCCATCACAGCACGAGATAGACCTTGTATATAAAGATGCCCTCGCAATGGCGGACAATACGATAACCTATAAACTGGTTGTAAAAGAAATTGCCCAGCGAAATAATGTCTATGCGACATTTATGCCAAAGCCTATATATGGTGAAAATGGGAGCGGGATGCATGTGCACCAGTCTTTATTTTTCGCCAAAGGCGAATCCGCCTCTGGCGGAAAAAACAATAAACCTAACTGCCGCCAGGCAAGTAATGCTTTTTATGGCAAGGGAGGAAATCTCTCAGAAATTGGAAATAAGTTTATAGCAGGACTTCTTAAACATGCAAAGGAAATTACACTTTTAACAAATGAATGGGTAAACTCTTATAAGAGACTGGTTCCAGGATATGAAGCCCCAGTTTATATTTCCTGGGCAAGAACGAACAGATCAACTTTGGTAAGGATTCCTACCTCGTCTCCCAATAGGCAATCTGCAATGAGAATAGAATATAGGAGTCCAGACCCTGCTTGCAATCCCTATTTTGCCTTTTCGGCTATGTTACAAGCAGGACTTGAGGGTATAAGAAAAGGATACAAACTTCCTATGCCTGTAGAAAAGGATATATTTGAGATGAGTTCTGAAGAAAAAGAGAAAATCGGGATTTCCTATTTACCTGAGAGTCTTGGACATGCTATTGCCTATGCAGAAAAATCTTCACTTGTAAGGAAAACTTTAGGAGAACATACCTTTTCAAAATTCATAGAAAACCGTAAGGCTATATGGGAACAATACAGAAGTCAGGTAACAGAATATGAACTAAGAAAAGACCTGCCAGTGTTATGAAAATCGGGTTTGATAAATCAAACCCCTACCATTCTTTTTAGTCTCTCCACAAAATAGTCCATCTCCTCTCTTGTCCTCTTTTCTGTGACTGCTATAAGAAGTGCATTTTTATCCACTACTACCCCTGCAAAAACCTTATCTTTAAGTAATTTGTCTTTAATATCCTCGGCAGGTATAGGTGTCTTTATCACAAATTCATTGAAAAATGGAGTATTATATAAGAGTTCAAATCTATCCAATTCACCTATTTTTTCAGCCAGATAATGGGCTTTTTGTAGGCAGAGTTCCCCTACTTCTCTTATGCCTTGTTTTCCCATAACAGTGAGATATACACAGCCTGCAATAGCACATAACCCTTCATTTGTGCAGATATTTGATGTTGCCTTCTCTCTTCTTATGTGCTGTTCACGGGTTTGAAGTGTCATTACAAATCCTCTTTTGCCTTCAGTATCAACTGTCTTTCCTATAATTCTGCCAGGCATCTTTCTCATAAACTCTCTTCTTGTAGCAAGTATACCAAGATATGGACCACCAAAACTCTGAGGAATTCCAAGACTCTGTCCCTCACAGGCTACTATATCCACTCCATAATCTCCAGGAGGCTTAAGAACGCCAAGAGAGATTGGAAAAGGAACTGTTATATATAAAGCACCAGCGTTATGAACGATTTTCTCTATTTCATCTACTTCCTCCAATAGTCCAAAGAAATTTGGATGTTGAACTACAACTGCTGATACTTCCTCATTCATCATTTTTCTCAAGGCATCTATATCTACTAACCCATCTTTTACTGGTATATGCTCTATCTGAGGATGGTTTTGAGATTTGAGATTTGAGATTTGAGATTTGCCAAGGTATGTCTCACAGCAAGCAATATATGAAGGATTGACAGAATCAGGTATCAATATCTTCTTTCTATTTTTTATAGATATAGCCATATGACAGGCTTCGGCAAGTGCAGAGCCACCATCATACATTGAGGCATTTGAACAATCCATACTCATAAGCTCTGATACCATAGACTGATACTCGTAGATTGTCTGAAGTGTGCCCTGTGATGCCTCTGCTTGATAAGGCGTATAAGCCGTATAAAACTCAGGTCTTGAGATGACATAGTTCACCATACTGGGAATATAATGGTCATAAGCGCCAGCGCCCAGAAAAGAGATACAATCCTCTGTAGTAACATTTTCATTTGAAATAGATCCCATTAGTTTTTTTACTTCTAATTCAGAGAGAGGAGACGGTAAATCAAGGTCTTTTTTTAGTCTAAAATTTGGAGGAATAGGGGAGAGGAGTTCATCAACAGACTTTACCCCAATATTTTTGAGCATCTCTTTTCTATCTTCGTCAGTATTTGGGATAAAAGGCATAATTTGGTTATTAGTTATTGGTTAATGGTTATTAGTGAATAGACTATGAACCATGAACTATGAACTTGTCATATTCCTCTTTTGTAAGGAGTTCATTTAGTTCCTCTGGGTTACTCATCTTTATCTTCACCGTCCAACCTTCACCATAGGGGTCTTTATTCATGAGTTCAGGTGTGTTATTAAGTTTTTCGTTTATTTCTATGATTTCGCCTGATACAGGGGCATAGATATCTGATACTGCTTTAACGGCTTCTAAATTGCCCATAGGTTTTTCTTTTTCAACCCTCTGTCCTATCTCAGGAAGTTCAATAAATACAATATCTGATAGTTCCTGTTGTGCATAATCGCTTATGCCACAAATTACAATACCATCTTCTATCTTGACCCATTCATGGGTTTTTGTATACTTCAAATCTTCAGGTATATTCATAGTCCCCCTATTCTACGCCGCCAGGGAATTGAACCCTGAACCCTCGGATTAAGAGTCCGATGCTCTACCTAATTGAGCTAGCGGCGCATAAGTTGTATCAACGATTTACAGCAACCCTGTTTTTCGCAAAATCCATTTGTGCCAAATTTGTGCCAAATTGAAAACTTTTTCCAAGTGAATCTACTGCATCTTGTAAATGAGATTTTGCTAAATGAGAATATCTTAATGTCATTTTAAAGTCTTTATGTCCCATCAGTTTCTGAATTGTTTGCAAATTCCAACCATTCATTGCAAGATACGAGGCAAAGGTATGTCTTAAGTCGTGGAACTTAAAATCTTCTATCTCTGCTCTCTTTAAAGCCGATTTAAAGCCTGTTTTAACTTCTTTGTAAGGGTCTCCCTTTTTTGTCTGGAAAACATAGTCATTCTCTCTATGATATAACTTTCTAAAGGTATCATGGACAGCATTATTCATAGGAATAAAACGAGATTCATTATTTTTACTATTTTTAACAATTATCGTCTTGTCTCTGAAATTTACATCCATCCATTTGAGATTAAATAATTCAGACCTTCTCATACCAGTATTTAGTGCCGTAATTACTATGGGTTTTAGTTCTTTAGAACATTCATTCAGTAATATGTTAATCTCGTAGTCTTCCAGGTATCTTATCCGTCCAGGAGGTTCTTTCAAAAGTTTAACCTTTTTAACTGGGTTAATATTGATATACTCCCATTCAATAGCCTTATTAAACAGATGTTTCAGACATGCCAATTCTCTATTTACTGTTGCTGGAGACACTTTCTCAAGTCTTTTGAGTTTATATTCCTCTATTGCCTGTGGTATTATATCTGTTAGATAATATCCTTTAAAATAAGGGATTAAATTTGTCTTTAAACTGGTAATATCTCTACCATAAGATTTTTCTGCCTTATTTACTTTAGAAAACTTTAGATACTCATCAGCAAACTCTTCAAATAATGTTCTTTTAGGGTCATGGACTCCCAGATGTTCTCCTTTAGTAATCTTAAGTTCTACTTCATTTAAGGCAAGCTCTGCAATCTTTTTAGAGTGTCCCACCTTTCTCCTTACTCTATGCCCTCTATAAGTATAATCAAGATACCAGACTTTATCTCGCTTATATATCCTCATCTTTCTATTTTAATAGTATGTGAGAAACTAAATGTCAAGATTTTTTAGTTTAATTTCGGCACTCGTGTATTCCTACCCTTATGTTCTTTCTTTTCCACCCATTCAGCAATCTCTTTCTCTTTAAACCTAACAAGATGGTTTATTTTACAATGAGGTATATATCCTTCATGCACCCATCTATAAATCGTAGGCACTTTAATCTGGAGAACCTCAGAAAGTTGGTTAATAGTCAATAGTTGCTCTAATTTCATATTTTAGAGGTTAAAATATTAAGAAGATATAAACATACCATTTTTTATTATTACCTCACCAAACACCGAGTAAGAACAGGTTTTTTATTCTTAAAATGCATAATTCTGGAGGTTTTCATCCTCTCTTTAAACTCTTTAATTTGTTGAGGAGTAAATTTTCGTTTTTTTGTTTCGGGATGAGTTTCAATCCATCTCTCAAGTTGTTTCTCTTTGTCAGGGTCTATACCTTTTATTCCTTTTGCAACCCTATGAATACGCCTTAACATTTGAACATTAAAAAATCTATTAGGGTCTGCCTTGACCCTTTTTATCTTTTTCTGGACTTTTACAAAATCTGTATTTCCAAATCCTTTTCTCTTGCATATCTCCTCATCAGGATACCAAATTCGCTTTTCAATTAAAGGGTCCGGCGGACATAACCCTGCATTACACCTTTCAAGTCTTGGACATTCTGGATTACACTTTATTTCTCCCATTGTCTGTTCTCTATTTAGTCATATTGTAAAACTTCATCTTTTTATCCAAGAAACTTAATTGGTCATTACCGACCTCACCATTGCGGTTTTTGGCGATGTAAAAGTCTACCTCACTTCTATTCGCTTCTTTATCATATAGCCATTTTCTGTATAACAAACCTACTACATCAGCATTTTGCTCAATATCCCCCGACTCTCGCAGGTCGTCAAGATGAGGAATTCTATTTTTATCACAAGCACCTCTTCTAAATTGGGATAATACTATCATTACCAAATTAAACTCCTCCGCCAGTAGTTTCAACTCCCTTGATATTTCTCCAATTGCAAGGTTGCGAGTCTCCGCCTTTTTGGTAGGAAATAACTGCAAGTGGTCAACTATAACAATATCTGGAGAATAAAGTGATACTTGATGTTGTAAGGCCTTAATACTATATTCTCCTTTCAATATTTTAATGTCCCAACTCTTTATTACTTTTGCCACTTTCTTTATCTCTTTCAGGTTATCTTTGCTCAAGTGCGATATTTTAGCGAATAAATTTATACCTGTCTCCATTACCAATAATCTCCTCAAAACTGCACTTTTACCCATTTCTAATGAGTTTATCATTATTTTCTTTCCCCTCTTGGCAAGATTGCTTGTAAGTGTCAGAGCAAAAGCAGTTTTACCTGTGGAAGTCGCACCTCCGATTACGAACATCTCTCCTCTGTGTAATCCTCC
>JAUWAR010000105.1 GCA_030601965.1 bacterium
AAGAAAGTGGCAAGCAGATTACGCATTTGAACAGCCTCATGACAAGGTAAATAATCTTCTGCGTCAGTGTCCTTGTAGGGACCACTATGGTGCTTTTTACAAAGTCATAAAAGAAACGGGAGCAAGACCCATAGACGAGCCTGCGGAACGTGCTATCTCAGATGCTGAATACAGAAAGGGGCTTATAGAATATGGTGAAAGAATTGGTCAATTAACAGGAGAGTATTGGGAAAAGAAATATAAAAATAAATCCAAAATCTAAATGCCCAAAAAGTAGGTAGTAGCGAGTAGATAGTAGATAGATAGGGAAAAAAGACAGATTTTTTCCCTATCTACTGACTACTATCTACAATCTACTTACTTTTATGGATATTCCAAAGATATATAACCCCAAAGATATTGAGCAGAAATGGTATGATTTCTGGATGGAGAAGGGCTATTTTGAGGCAAGTCCTAACAAAGAGAAAAAACCTTATACCATTGTAATTCCTCCACCAAATGTAACAGGCACATTTCATGTGGGTCACGCTTTTAACAATGTAATTCAGGATATCTATATAAGATGGAAAAGGATGCAGGGATTTGAAACAGAATGGCTTCCCGGTATGGACCATGCAGGTATTGGCACACAAGTGAGAGTAGAAAAGAGTTTGCCAAAAGGGATGACAAAAGAAAAATTAGGCAGAGAGAAGTTTTTAGAAAAAGTCTGGGAATGGACAATTAAGAGGAAATCTATCATAATAGATAGACTTAAGAAACTTGGTTGCTCTTGTGATTGGACAAGACAGAGATTTACACTTGATGAAACACTTTCTAATGCTGTAAAAGAAGTATTTGTAAGACTTCATCAAAAAGGTTACATATACAGGGATAGTTATATTGTGAACTGGTGTCCTGGTTGTAAGACTGCCCTTTCTGATGAGGAAGTAGAACACGAAGAAACCAAGGGCAAACTCTATTACATAAATTACCCAATAAAAGGTAAGAAAGGTTTCTTGACAGTTGCGACAACTCGTCCCGAGACAATGCTTGGTGATACCGCTCTGGCAGTTAACCCTGATGATAAGAAGAATAAAATCCATATAGGAAAAAATTGTATCCTACCACTGATACAAAGAGAGATTCCTGTAATAGGAGATGGGTATGTTGACCCTAAATTTGGAACTGGCATAGTAAAGGTTACCCCTGCTCATGATTTAAACGACTTTGAGATAGGTAAGAGACATAATCTGCCAGAGGTTCTCATAATGGATGAAACTGGAAAGATATCGGAAAATGGGGGCAAGTATAAAGGGATGGATAGATTTGAGGCAAGGGAGGCAATTCTGTCTGACTTAAGTGAACTTGGACTGTTAGCAGATGAAAAAGACCATCCTTATTCTATGGGACATTGTTACAGATGTCACAGTATTATAGAGCCTTATCTATCCCGTCAATGGTTTGTAAGAATGCAGGAACTTGCAAAACCTGCCATAGAAAAGGTAGAAAAAGGAGAAATTAAGTTTTATCCTGATAGATGGACAAAGAATTATCTTAACTGGATGTATAATATTAAAGACTGGTGTATATCTCGCCAGATATGGTGGGGACATCGGCTACCAGTTTACTATTGTAAAAATTGCATTCAGCAGAAGTCAGAAGACAGAGAACAGAATTCAGATAAAGGAATTATTGTTTCTAAAGAGAAGCCTGATAAATGTCCTGTGTGTGGTTCAATGGATTTAGAGCAAGAACAGGATGTATTGGATACCTGGTTTTCTTCATGGTTATGGCCATTCTCTACTTTTGGATGGCCTGAAGACCAAAAAACAGAAGACAGAAAACAGATGACAGATTTAGATTATTTTTATCCAACAGAGCTTCTTGTGACAGCTCCGGAGATTATTTTCTTTTGGGTTGCAAGGATGATAATGGCTGGGCTTGAGTTTACAGGAGATATACCCTTTAAGTATATATACATTCATGGCACAGTCAGAGACGAAAAAGGTATTAAGATGAGCAACTCTCTTGGTAATGCGATAGATGCAATAGAGATAATTGACAACTATGGCGCAGATGCTCTCAGATTCTCTTTAATTGCCGCTTCTGGAGAAGGACAGGACCCATATATCTCTTACAATACCTTTGAACTTGGTAGGAACTTTACAAATAAAATATGGAATGCGTATAGGTTAATAATAAATCTCAAAACTCAAAACTCAAAACTCAAAACTGATATAGCAGATAGGTGGATAGTTTCAAGAGAACATAGATTAAGAAAGAGGGTAAAGGACACACTTGAAAATTACAGGATTAACGAGGCAGTAATGTCTATTTATGAATTCTTCTGGCACGAATTATGTGATTGGTATCTTGAAATCATAAAGATTTCCAAAAGAGCAGATGTTGCAATCTCTGTGCTTGAAAACACTCTCAAACTGCTACACCCTTTTATTCCTTTTATCACAGAAGAGATATGGCAAGGTTTAAAATCCGAAATCCAAAATCCGAAATCCGAAAGTATTATGATTAGTGAATGGCCGGAGCCTGAAGAGAGATATGTTGATGATATTGCAGAATCTTCTATTGAAATTTTGAAGTCCATTGTAACTGGCGTCAGAAATACAAGAACATCTATGAAAATTCCACAAGAAAAGAAAGTAAATTTAATTATAAGATGCTCTGAACAGGAGAAAAACCTTATCCAGGAGAACGAAATTTATATAAATAAATTAGGAGGCATAGAAAATATATTATATAATAGGGAAATACCAAAGGAATCTGCCATTCAGATAGAAAAGGGTATAGAGATATTTATTCCTGTAAAAGGGTTAATAGATATCCAAAAACAGAGAGAAAAATTAGCGAAAGAGCGGGAGGAGATTATCTCCCGTGTTCAAAAAATCAGAGAGATGCTTCTCTCCTCTGATTTCATTAAAAAGGCGCCCTCTCCTGTAATTGAGAAGACAAAAGAGAAAGAGAAAAAACTTACCGAGAGAATAGAGAAAATTGAAAAGAATCTTGAAATAATAAAGTCCCAAGAATAATGTGTTTTTGCTTCTCCTAATACTTCCCACTTCTAACTTCTCACTTCCCACTTCTTATGCCTCTATGAGAATGGAGCAGATGTTGCTCCTTACACCTATGAATACATATATCCTTGATAAGCCAGGAGAGAGAATAGAAGACTTCTTTCTTTCACGCTCTACGTTCTATGCCCGCTCCACGCTATTATGTATAGATGGCGTTCCTTTACCTAATTACTCAATTGCTCAATTACTTAATGAGGGGATTATTCCATTTCTCGCCATAGACCATATTGAAATTCTGCAAGAGGATGCAGGTATCTGGGGCAACTATGATGAGGTGATAAATATCGTTACAAAAAGAGCACAGAAAAAACCTTACTCAAAGATACTCTTTACAAAAAATCCGACATCATCAAATTTTGTCTTTGGAAGAGAGATTAGGAAAGATATAGACATATACACATCCATGCAGGATAGTATATTTTGGGGAACTTGTGGATATAAAATAAAAAACGGAGAATTTCGGGTATTTTTATTAAAAAATTTACCCATTTTTAAAGCGGATTACTCTGGTATGCATACAGAATGGAGCAAAGATTATTTTTCTCTATTCTCAAATATAAATATTAAAAATCACAGGATTTGTTATGGAGGAGATAGATTTAATGATACTACAAAAATATTTTTAATTGACCATTTTGAACTCTTCAGGCTTTTATATTTAGCACCGTCTATAAGATACGATGGAACATTTTATTCAAAGATTTCTCTTGCATACATACTGAATATCAATACTTCCATTTTCTGTTCCTATAGTGAAAAGGATTTTAATACCGGCATAAGATTCTATGAAAATAGGATTATCTTATGCCAAAAAATTGGAGAAAATGGACTGGACTTCTATTCGAAAATAGACTTGTTCGAAAATTTCAGGATAAGATATAATCTATCGGGATTAGAAAACCCCTCCTACATAGTGGACTATAATCTTCTTCTTGAATATAGCAAGGAGTTCAGCCAAAAGAAACTTGGAGTGAAGGTTTCTTGTAATATTGCAAACAATAAAGATAATTTTATAAGATTGGGGTTCAGGATATTAGATGTAGAATTTCATTACAGGTTTATACAGGACGAAGAGCCATTTTATGGTTTTTCCTGGGAGTTCTGGAATTGAAAAACTTGACAGGATAACTGAAAAATATGCTTAATGTTAAATGTGTAATGTTTAATGTTGGGCTC
>JAUWAR010000004.1 GCA_030601965.1 bacterium
TCACGAGGCTGTTCAAACGCATAATCCGCCTGCCACTTTCTTATTCCCTTGAATAAAGGAGAGTTGATAACTGTATCAAGACTTTCACCATTAGCATATACTTCTATAATATTATGGACCGAGTAAGGCGCAAATACACACGGCATTACATCACCATCCCAGTCTATATAAAAATAGCCCCCTGCCCTTGCCGCAGAAATACAACCATCTGATGAAGTTCCAGAATTCCAGAAATCAGCAAGGAAATATTTACGATTTTTTACAATATCCCACTCTTTATGCAAAAGGGCTATTCTCTGCTCAGGAGTCGGTAATAAATCAAGTGTATATCCTTTACCAATGGGCATATAATGAAATACCCATACATATATAGCCCCTTGCTTTTCAAAATAGAAATCAAGAAATTCATCACTTACAAGCATTTCCGAGTTATATCTGGTAGCTGTGAGAGAAAGACCAAATGGAACACCTTCCTTTCTCAAATTTTCCATAGCAGTCATAATTTTTTCAAATACTCCTTTACCTCTTCTTTCATCTGTCTCCTTTTTAAAGCCTTCTACTGAAATTGCAGGTGTAATATTACCAAGTTCCGCAAGTCTCTTTGCCATCTTTTTATCAATCAATGTGCTATTTGTGTACATAAGAAAAAAACAGTCAGAATGCTTATCTGCAATATCAAGCAATGTTTTTCCTTCATCTTTATAAATCAGGGGCTCACCACCTGAAATAACAAAGAGATTTGCTCCCCATGAGGAATTGGCATCCTCAATAATCCTATCAAAAATATCATAAGGCAGTTTATTTTTTGAGGTATCTGCTGATGCATAACAACCCTTACATTTTAAATTACACGCCTTTCCTGGTGATATTGTAATAAACATAGGAGGTTTAAATCCATTTCGTGCTATAAATTCTCTTCTTTTATAGAATCCTCCAAAGAACACATTACCAAGAAAGACCTGAATAAGCCCTCTTGTTGCTTTTTCGGATATATAACCTTTTTTAAATGCCCTATCTATGGAAGCAAGCAGTGCCCTTCCCATAAAATATTTATCTTCCTGGACCTTAAAAGGTCTATCATCAGGATTTTTTCTAATAAGGTCTCTATACAGTTTTCCTTCCATATTTTTCAGGACAAACTTACGCATAGAATCATTCGTAGCAGTAAGTTCCCCAAGTTTTATTAAGGTATTAACAAACATAATCCCCCCTTATTCCTCCATTTTTTCTGTCTTTTCTCTGTCTGATTTTTCTGTGTCTTCAGTGGTTTCTGTGGCTAATTTCTTCTCCACTAATGAAAGATAAGACTCAAGTAAAGCCTTGAACTCTACAAGAAAAACCTCTCTTTTTGATACCAGAGAGGCATATTCAAATTCAATCTCCTTTTTCTTTTGCTTTGCTCCATCAATAATAACCTTTGCCTCTTTTTCTGCTGATTCTTTTAACTGCTTTGTCGCCTCCTGGGCAGTTACGAGGGTCTCTTTTACTGTATCTTCTATTTTTTGATAATGTTCAAGTTTTTCAGAGTATTCTTTGTTTTCCAGTAATAATCTTTCAATCTCCTTTGTACAGGCATCAATATAGGCTTGGACTTCTTTGGGGTCAAACCCCCTCATTACTGTTCTAAATTTCAGATTTCTAAGTTCTACTGGTGTAATCTTCATAAATTCCCTCCTATTTTATGACACAGATTTTTCAATACCCAAACTTGTTGGGTTTCTTAAAAAATTTATATATATTTTGGAGATATTGTCAAGAAAAAAGAAAAGTCTATTGACTCAGAACTATAAAGAAACTTGACAGCCATTAGAAAATAATTGTATACCTGACTGCCGACAGGCAAGTAAAGAAAACACAACCTATCTTACTTAAGTTGATTAAGTGATTAAGTTAATTAAAGTGTAGAATAGTTAAATTAACTCAATTAACTAAATATCTATATTAGAATGACCGACTTGAAAAGACGAATCATACAGATTGCAAGCCTTTTTCTGGCGAATAGTGCCTTCACTGGAACACTCTATCAAGGTCCTTTCAAGAGATTCTGTGTCCCGTTCTTAAACTGTTATGCCTGTCCTTTTGCAAGATTTGGTTGTCCTATAGGCACACTTCAACATTTTATTGTCATAAGACAATTTCCATATTATATTTTAGGATTTATTGGGTTTGTTGGTCTCGTATCAGGTAGATTTGTATGCGGTTTTTTATGTCCATTCGGCCTATTTCAGGAACTACTCTATAAAATAAAAAGCCTTAAAGTGAGAATCCCAAGATTATTCGGGCATCTTAAGTATGTTATACTTATTGCAATGGTGCTGATAGTGTATATTACAGGAGAGACTTGGTTTTGTAAAATATGTCCTGATGGTGTCTTAATTGGTGGACTCCCCCAGATTATTTTTAACAGTTCACTCAGAAGTTTAGTTGGTAGGCTTTTTTACATAAAATGTGGTATACTTCTTTTGATAATAGGTGCGGCAATATTTATCAAGAGGCCATTTTGCAGGTTTATCTGTCCTTTAGGTGCGATGTTAGGATTATTGAATAGGATATCGCTATTCAAATTAAGGGTAGATGAAGAGAAGTGTACTAAATGCGGAATTTGTCAGAAGCTATGTCCTATGGATGTAAAAATTTTTGAAGAGCCAGAAAGTTTTGACTGCATAAGGTGTCTTAAATGTAAGTCAGCCTGTCCACAGAAAGCTATATCTTTTAGAGTAGGGGTTTAATACATTAAACCCCTACTTATCAACAACTTTTGCAGTGAATTCTCCCTGTGCTACAAGGGTATTATCCACATAAGCCTTTCCTGCCATTATACATAATCCCTGTTTATACTTAAGCATAGAGAGTTCCATCCTGATGGTATCACCAGGCAATACAGGCTTTCTGAATTTCACTTTATCTATCTTTAAAAAATAGACTACTTTATCTTTTGGATTCTTTACCTTTTTTAAAAGTAAGAATCCTCCCACCTGTGCCATTGACTCTACAATAAGAACTCCTGGCATTACTGGATGACCGGGAAAGTGTCCTTCAAAAAACGGCTCATTTATAGTGCAGTTTTTTATTCCCACTACCTTTTGCTCTGTGCATTCAAGAATTTTATCCACAAGGAGCATCGGATACCTATGTGGTATTATCTCTAATATTTTTGTTATATCATATTCCATAGATTTACCTCCCCTTTATGGACAACCTTATACAAACATATTAAAAAAAAGCAAGAAAAATCTGAAAAAAATTTCTTGCTTGACATTTTAACAAAATCAATGCTAAATTATAAATGCTGAATTATGACCCTCATGGAAATTTACGATATGCTTTTTAATGAGTATGGAGAGCAACACTGGTGGCCAGGGGCATCTCCGTTTGAGATTATGGTAGGGGCTATTCTTACCCAGAATACTGGCTGGCGAAATGTAGAAAAGGCAATTCTGAATATAAAAGATTACCTTACCCCCAGGAAACTTTATAGTCTTCCAGAGAACAGATTAAGAGAACTTATCAGACCCAGTGGTTTTTTTAATGTTAAAACCAAAAGATTGCGGTCATTTTTAAAATTTCTTATAGATACCTATGATGGAGAGATAAAAATTATGAAGAGGCAGAGTCTTGAGACACTTAGAGAGAATATGCTTAAGGTTAAAGGCATTGGCGAGGAGACCTGTGATTCAATTTTACTCTATGCTTTGAACAAGCCAATATTTGTTGTTGATGCTTATACAAGAAGGATATTTTCAAGGCATAAAGTTTTCAGTATAGATGCGACTTATAAAGAGATTCAAGGGGTTTTTATGTCTAATCTTGAGAGAGATGTTAGTTTATATAACGAATATCATGCTCTCATAGTAAGATTAGGTAAAGAGAGATGCAAGAGAAAGAATCTGTTGTGTGAAGGCTGCCCAATAAAAAATTTTGTTTTTTCTTGACAAGTTCGAGATATTGCTTTTCTCTACTTGAAACTTAAAAAGGAATAAGAAGGATGAAAGAAGAAAAGTGGAAAAATTTACTTACAGATATTAAAGAGAAATTTGGTCTTGTCAAACAAAAAAAAGAAAAACTTAAATTTCCAGAAGGTGCAGCACTTGAAACTGTAATATTCAAAAATGTAGATGGGCAAAAGATGAAATTAGAAAGGACAACAAAGCCAAAAGTCATAAGTGAAGAGATTCACTATCATAAGAGAACCGCTGAGAGTTGGACGGAATATAAGACATCTCCAGATGAGATAGTGTCAACAGAAAAACTCTTTCGTTGGGATGGAGCTCAGTGGCAAGAAATTAAGTGGAGAGAACCCGTATAGCTGGTAGTTCTTTACCTGCCAAAAGTTCAAGAGAAGCACCTCCACCAGTTGAGACATGTGTTAAGAATCTGTCTATCCTGAATTTTTTTACTGCTGATACCGTATCTCCGCCTCCTACTATAATAGTAACACCTTTTCTTCCCAACTTGCCTATAAAATCTGCGAGTGCTTTTGTGCCATAAGCGAATTTATTAAACTCAAAAACTCCCATTGGTCCATTCCAGATAATTGTCTTTGCAGACTTGAGTTCATCTATGTATTTCTTGACTGTGCTCTTACCTATGTCCATTCCTCTCCAATTGTGAGGGATAGATTTTGCATTAACATATTTTGAGTCTGCTGTTGCCTCAAATTTGTCTCCTGCTACGATATCCTCTGGAAGCATAATTTTTTCTCCTGCTTTGTCTAAAAGTTCCTTTGTGAGACCTACTTTATCTTCTTCCAATATAGAATCACCAATTGAATAGCCAAGTGATTTGAAGAAAGTAAATGCCATACCACCGCCAATCAGAATTTTATCTACTGATTTAAGAAGATTATCTATTACACCTAATTTATCACCAACTTTTGCACCTCCAAGAATGGCAATAAAAGGTCTTTCTGGAGACTGAAGTGCGTCTTTTAAATACTTGAGTTCTTTTTCCATAAGGAAGCCAGGCGACTTCTCCTCAAATAAATGTGCAACCCCTTCTGTAGATGCATGTGCCCTGTGAGCAGCGCCAAATGCATCATTCACATAAACATCACCCAGTTTTGCAAGCTTTTTTGCATATTCTGGGTCATTATTCTTTTCCTCAGAGTGAAATCTTGTATTCTCAAGAAGCATTACATCACCCTCTTGCATCTCTTTACTTGCTTTTTCATTCTCTTCGCCTACGCAACAAGGCATAAACCTCACATCTTTACCAAGTAATTCACTAAGTCTTTCTGCAACAGGTTTTAAACTGAGAGAAAGGTCTATCTTGCCTTTTGGTCTTCCAAGATGGGACATCAAAATAAGTTTTCCTCCTTTTTCTATGCAATACTTTATTGTAGGAAGAGCAGCCTGTATTCTTGTATCATCTGCAACTCTATATAATGCTGTAGGAGGGACTTTCCAGTCCCGACTTTCTTTGAGTGGAACATTAAAATCCACTCTCATAAGGACCCTTTTACCTTTCAGGTCTAAATCCTTTAATGATTTCATATTACCCACTACCTCACAAACAATGGTGCAAGGACTAATGAGATTACAGCCATCAATTTGATGAGGATGTTTATAGAAGGTCCAATTGTATCCTTTAAAGGGTCGCCTACTGTATCACCTACTACTGCAGCTTTATGTGCATCTGAACCCTTGCCTCCTAAATTTCCTTCTTCTATGTATTTCTTTGCATTGTCCAGAGCAGCACCTGAATTTGCAGTTTGAATCCCTAAAACCAGCCCCACAACAAGCGTCCCCATCAAAATACCCGCAAGCACGACAGGTCCAAGAAGAAAACCTCCAACTACAGGTATTAAAATCACTAATATTCCCGGAATGAGCATATTCTTAAGGGCGCCTTTTGCGGCTATATCAACACACTTTGTGGGGTCAGGCTTTGCTTTCCCCTCCATAAGTCCTGGTATTTCTTTGAATTGTCTCCGAACCTCTTCTATCACTCCAAACGCAACCCTTCCTACACCTCCGGCAAGTAGGCTTGCAAATAGATAAGGAATCATCCCCCCGATAAGTAGTCCACACATTAATTTTGGGTCTGTGAGTGAAAGGGTAATAGGTTCCGTTGAAAGCGCATTTATTGTTATAAGATATGCTGCAAAGAGTCCCAAAGAGGCAAAGGCAGCAGAACCTATAGCAAAACCTTTGCCAATAGCCGCAGTTGTGTTTCCCACAGCGTCAAGTTTATCTGTGGTTTTTCTTACATCTTCCCCGAGTCCTGCCATCTCTGCAATGCCACCAGCATTATCCGCAACAGGGCCATAAGAATCCACTGCTAATGTAATCCCAAGTATGGATAACATCCCAAATGCTGCAAGGGCTACTCCGTACATTCCCGCAAGAGTAAAACCTAAAAATGTTGCACCGGCGAGTATCAATACAGGAATAAGAGTGCTACCCATTCCAAGTCCAAGACCATTTACAATAACAACAGCAGGACCGGTTTGAGCAGATTCAGCAAGAGTCCTTGTAGGTTTATATTTACTTGATGTATAAAACTCTGAGACCCAGCCGATAACAAGTCCTGAGAACAATCCTCCAACCATAGCACCAAACAAACCAACAGATACCTCCATCTTCTTTATTATAAAAAACGACCCTATCATCATAAGTATTGCTCCTATATACACACCAGAATTCAGTGCATTTTGTGGCTCCTGCGATTTAAGCACCTTTACTGAAAGTGCACCAATTATTGATGCGATTATTCCCCAGGAAGCAAGATACAAAGGAAGAAAAAGTGGTTTTTTCAATGCAACAAAAGACGCCACATTACCCCATATAGAAGAGTCTATCAGAGATGGTGCAATAAGAAGGCTCGCACCAATTGCAAGCGTTGCAATAATTGACTCAACATAGGATTCAAAAAGATCGGCTCCCAGACCTGCTATATCGCCAACATTATCACCAACATTATCAGCAATTACACCTGCGTTTCTTGGGTCGTCTTCAGGAATTCCAGCCTCAACTTTGCCCACAAGGTCTGCTCCCATGTCTGCGCCCTTTGTATATATACCTCCGCCAGCCCTTGCAAAGAGTGCCACAAGAGAGGCACCCATTGCATATCCACTTACAATCATTGGGTCTGCTTTAAAGACAATAAACACAAAGACAAGACCAAGAAGCCCAATACTGGTAACAAATAGTCCTGTTGATATTCCACCAGAAAACGAGATTGAGAATGCTGGTTTGAGACCCTTTTTTGCCGCTTCTGCTGTCCGTCCATTTAAACTCGTTGCAATAGACATTGCAGTATATCCCGCAAGTGCAGAACAAACAGCTCCTATGACAAAAGAGACAGCAGTTTGCCACTTCCCTGCAAGGCTAAGTCCTCCAAATACAATAATGACAATAATACCAACAACCATATATTCTCTTTTTAGAAATGTCCTTGCCCCTTGTTGAATCCACAAAGATAGTTCTTGCATCTTTTCTGTGCCCGGCGAACTCTTAAGTGCAATTCTTGCAACTATAAGAACCATAAATAAACCTAAAAAACCTGCTATTGTGGGAATAATAATCATGTCTGCTCCTTTCTTATTTTACCATTATCCCTATTGGTATTAATACACAATAACCTAATACCAAAAAAATAGGTGCAAGAGTAATAAATTCTTTATAGAGAAATAAATATCCTATACAAATAAATAAAATTCCGCAACCCATAATAGCCCAATTCTTCCATCTAAGTTGAAGTAGATTCGTTCTGAACTTTTTGATTTTTTTCTTCTTTGCCATTATCACTCCTTACTTAATTCTATTTTTGTCCCATTCTCTACTTTACATATTTTTATCTTTATATGACCAGTAGCTTCTTTTTTATGTGCGGATAACCAATTCTTTAAAGAAACTCTATCCTTTATTCCCTCTGACAATGCCCTTTCTAATAAGAGCATTACATTGTAACCTAATATAGATAGTTTTTCTGGCTCTGTTTGATACTTTTCATAAAACATTTTTTTAAATATACTATCTTCTTCTACCTCAGCAAAGAAAACACCTTCTATATATTTCTCACCTTTACTAATTACTTTCTCTTTTCCCCAACTGCTTATTCCAAGAATATTCACAGAGTCATTTGCTATTTCATAATACCAGAGTTTTGGTGCTATAGCCAGGATGTCTTCTGGATAAGCAGGAATGAATATCCCATCCGGCATCTTCTCTTTAATCTCAAGCATCATATCTTCAAAGTCTCGACTTTTACTACTATACACCTTATGGATTATAATCTCTGCACCAAGTGCCTCTACCTCAGATATAAATACATCTACAACATTGGAGGTATGAGCATCATCTGGACAAAGAACTGCAAATCTCGTGATTCCAAGAACACTGACTCCATATTCTCCAATTGCCGATGCCTCAGATTCCTCCTCTGAATTAATACGATAAGCATAAGGACTTATAGAGGTGATTCTACTTTCTGTAGCAGTAGGGCTAATCATAACAACTTTATAGAAATCACATACACAAGCAACAGGGATAGCCGTGATAGAAAATAAAGGACCAAGAAGTACTGTCACATTCCTTTTTAAAATTAATTCTTTTGCTCCAAGCACAGCCTCAATAGGGTCACCCTTTGTATCATAATAAACAACAGGAATAGAAAAAAAACTCATCCCCTGTCTTATCGCCTCTCCGTATGCTTTATATCTTCCTGATAGCGGAATCAATGCCCCAATTATCGGTTTTTTATGTTTGGTAATCTGGGTATGATAGGTATAATTTGTGCTTGCAACCTTACCGTTTTCTGCACACCCATAAAACAGTAGGCAGTGGGCAGTAGGCAGTAGGCAGTAAAAAAGGTACCTTATCTTCTTGTAATTCATATCTTTTAACTTTTAACTTTATTTACTATTACCTTATAAATTCTCTGTTTATCTGCACCGGTAATCTTCATTGAGAGATTGTCAATCTTGAAGCACTCACCCCTTTTAGGGATTCTCTCAAGTCTTGAGAATATTAACCCTGCAAGAGTATTCACATCTTCATCATTATACCCTGTCCTCATCAACTCGTTAAATTTATCTAATTCTATCCTTGCGTTAAAAAGATACGAACCCTCATTAATCTTCTTATACAGGGTTTCTTCTCTATCAAATTCATCCTGTAATTCACCTACAATCTCCTCTACTAAGTCTTCTATTGTCACCAATCCACATACCCCTCCATATTCATCAGATACTATTGCCATAGATACTTTACTCTTTTGCAGACTCTTAAGAGCATTCATCACAGACATTGATACAGGCACAAAAGTTGGGAGTCTCAGTGCCTCAATTACCGCCATATCTGGTAAACTTGTGAACCTAAACAGGTCCTTGGCATGTATAATCCCTATTATGTTATCAAGAGAACCCTCATAAACAGGTATCCTTGAATATCCTTCCTCAATTACAAGTTTAATTGCATCTTCTATTTTAGCACTTGCTTGTATTGATATCATATCAACTCTTGGAATCAGCACCTCTTCTATCTCGGTATCGCCTACATCAAATACACCCTTTATCATCTCTGCCTCTGCTTCTGTAATTATACCCTCTTCCTCTCCTTTGGCAATAATATCCTTTACTTCCTCTTCTGTTTCAGGTAATTTCTTTTTTTTAAACAGTTTAAACATTTCTATTCTCAGGCAATATCACTCCTCCAGAAATTATTGTCCTGAATGCCTCATCAACTGACAAATCTGTCTTTCTTGCCTCATCTTTAGGGTAAATTATATAAAATCCAGATGTTGGATTCGGAGAAGTGGGAACAAAAACATTTATATATTCCTTATCTATTTTCCAGGTAGATTCATTTGTCATAAAAGCCAGTGTCCATGTGCCTTTTCGCGGATATTCAATAAGCACTACTTTTCTGAATGCCCCCTTGTCCAGAAATACAGCATTTGTGAATCTACGAGCAGAAGTATATATAGTGCGAATAAAGGGAAGTCTTTCTATCATTCTTTCGCCAAATTTTAAAGTGTATTTCCCGATATAAGATGAAGTAATTATGCCAATAAGATAGATGATAGCTACAATAAAGATAAAACCAATAAGAGAAATCACATATGAAGGTAGAGATTGAAAAAGAATAGCATTCTTGAAAATAACACTGAAAAAACCACCGATTTTTGCAATCAAAAACCAGACCACAGCAAGAGTAAGTCCTATAGGTAGAATAGCAATTATCCCCATGATAAATGTTGACCTTACCGTCCTTTTCATTTTGGTAGAACAGGCGTCTCGCCTGTTCAAGAGTTTGTTTCTACTAAGAACTTATTATTACCTGTTTTCCTTTCTTAATGTCAACCTTTTTTTAAAATTTCTTGACACCATTATGAATTATGAATTATGAGTTATGAGTTATGAGTTCTAATAGACTAATACATCTTTTTTACTGCCTACTGCCTACTGCCTACTGTATTCCGGTTGTGCTACTAATAAAAAACCACATTCCACCTCTTCTCGTAAACGATACTTATCTTATGAACAATGCATAAATAAATACAACAGAAAACTTTTTTTAATAGGAGAAGGCAGGGCGGGTTTAACTGAACAAGACCCAAAGTCTGCTGCAGAGACAAGAGCCAGAACCGACCTTGCAAAGCAGATTAAAGTAAAAGTAATGGAAACAATGGTAACTGAATTAATTGAAAGGGACAAGGTCATAAAATCCAGTGCAGAGATACTTGCACAGTCAATTGTAGATTCAATGGAACTTAAAGGGACTTACATTGCTTATAGTAAGCCAAATAAAGAATCTCTAATGCACGAGGCAATATGTGTGCTTAAAAGAACAGATGCATCAGAATGGCTCTCCAAAGATATAGATGAGGCATATAAGTTAGCAAATAATTATTTTTTGCAAGCAAAGAAAGAAGAAAGAATTGCCAATCTTAAACCAGCACTGAGTTATCTCGATAATGCCTTAAAATTTCTGCTTAAAGGCAAAGCTCTTGAAGAAGAGTATCAAATAATAACTGCCCCTGTAAGACAAATGGTCTCTTCTAAACCTCAAATTTCCCCTCCTTGCAGGGATAGTATCCAACTGTTATCCGATAATATATTAAACTCTATAAGATTGAAAAAGATAAGAGGCGATAACCAGCGAGTAACATTAAGAGAAAAACCTGAAATCCCATTAGAGGTGCAGGTACCCTATAAAGGTATGGGTGTCCCAAATATTCCACTCACCCTTGAATTCAAAAAAGGCACAGGGGATTTAAAAACAAGAGTAACTACAAATGAGAAAGGATATGCACAATGTCCAGTTTATAAGATTGAGACAGCATTTAAGCCCAATATAATCTCCTGTCATCTCCCCTTAAGTAAGCAGATGGTGAATTTTTCCATTTATGGTATTTCCAGGAGAGAGATTACTCGGATTACTGTAGCCATTAGAGAGGAGAATTTAGGCAGTCCATCCTCTATGAAATTTAGTGAAACTTGTCTGGAAAGTGAACTCTCAGATTCAGGATTTAAGATTGTCCAGAAGGAAATATCAGATGAAATAATTGATGAATGCCTTAAAGGAAACCTCAAAAATGTAGGGGCGTATGGCAATACGCCCTTACTTGATATTGACATTCTCATTGTTGGAAAAGTAACCGCATTTTCACCAACCAATGTAGAGGGGTATTTTGTTATTGCCAGGTCCCAGGCGGTAGTGAAGGCTATTGACCTCAGCAAAGGAGTTGCTCTTATTTCTTGCGAAACACAAGAGAAAAGTGGGGGAGAGGATAGGGTTAAAGCAGGCATATCAGCATTAAAAAAGGTAGCACCAAAAGTCACTACCTGTATAGTGAAAAAATTAATAGAACAAGGATTCTAAATTTAGAACAATAGTGTTGCACATTTTTCTGTCATTGCGAGGAGTCCGTCAGCTGACGGACGACGAAGCAATCTATGAGATTGCTTCGCTATCGCTCGCAATGACGAAAAAGTGAATCTACATTGATTGAACTATTTTTTATTTTTTATATTATCTCTCAAGACACTCACTGGCGATTTTATACGAGAGACATATAACCAGGGAGATAAAGAAACTATAACGGGTTCATTCTACTACTCCGCACCTTCTCAAATCCTTTTACATATCAAAAACCCTACCAATCAAATTCTGACCTGGAATAAGGACACGCTTATTATTTTTTATCCCGAACAGAAAAAGGCATTCAAGATTTTAAAGACCCTAAATCCTTTACCCCAGCTAATCTCAGTAGTATCAGGAGACTTTAAAGGGATAGAGAATCTGGGTTGGACACTTTTTAAAAGGATAAAAAAAGCGGATACACTATATTCATATTTTGTTCCTAAAAAACAAGAGATTATGGGGTCCATGGCTATTGGAAAACTTAAGGATAAGATAGTTGTTTCTGAACTGAGAGACACAGATGGAGAGTTAATTGCAAAAACCTCTTTTTCTCAACACTTACAACATATTGGTAGAACAGGCGTCTCGCCTGTTCATTATATACCTTCCAGGATTTCTTTATGGAGAATTTCTGATGCAGATACTACACGAGAGGAAATAGAATTAAAGAATATGATATTTAATAGTCAAATTCCAGACAGTGTCCTGCATTTTCATATCCCTCAGTCTTCCGATATAGAGATTACATACTGGTAAAATCTCCATTTGGTAGAACAGGCGTCTCGCCTGTTCAAAGGACAACTTTTTAATCCTACAATTTGTAACCTACCTTTACCCTTCAAAGATGACAAGACCCGACTCTAAATCTTCCCCATTTAAGTTGTAATTTTGCAAAAATTTATTTCAAACCAACTTATTTTTCTTGACACACTCATAGGTATCTTAATAATATGTGGTATCTTCAAGTGATGGTTACAATATTTGGGTGAAAGAGCAAAAGCAAAATTATGGAAGCTGTGAACAAAGAGAATAATATTTCTCTTCTGGCGTGTTAAGTTGTAACCACACCTTAAAGCCAGGACATAAAAATATATTAAAAAGAAGGAAAAAATCTTAGATTAATTCAAAAGAGGTGATAATATGAAAACCATAGCTCATGCATGGCTCGGATTAATGGCTTTAGAGAGGCTAAAGTCTCCAAAATCAACAGGATACCTAGGGAATAAATTTAAGTCATACTTTCTTGGTAAAAGATTTGATTCCTATTACAACAAACAGGCAAAAAAATTTGTGGAATTCTTTGACAAGCACAAAGATGCTTTTGTCCAGGGTGCTTGGTTTCCTGATAGTGTTATCTCTGATAATCTCACAGGAGGTCACACACTAAAATTCAAAAAACCATCACAAAAAGAAAAACAAGATGCTTCTGTAATAAAAAACCAGACACCAGAGCATTTAAGTTCAAGGAGGGAATTCATTAAAAAATCAAGATTAAAAGAAAAGGTTTATGTGAAATTAAAGTATACTCTCCCGGATAGATGCGAGGCTTTAAGCCACGCTATCAGGGACATGATTTTAATACAAAAGCATGAACTAAAAGGCTCTGCTATAATACATAATGACAACCAGATAACTCTTTACTTTCTTATGCTGAGCCATTACTTGGCTGATGCACATGTCCCACCACATTGTGATGCAAGAGATTTTTATACTCCACCAACAATACACCCAGATATGGAAAAATATTGGGACGATGAAATAAAGAAATTTTATAGATTTGACAAAAAAAGAAAGGTTTTTGACTATGACCTTGATGGTGCACCCGAGATTAATGATAAAAAGAAAAAGAAATTTAAGGACTCTTATCTTTATGAAGTTCTGGAAGTATTGAGCAAAAGAAAATGGAATCCTACTGATAAAAAATCAAAATATCTGGGAAAAAACAACAGGAAAATCTATGACTATGCTAAGGCAGTGTGCTTTGATTCATATCTCTTATCCACATGGTTTATTCCAGAGATGCCCAAAAAAGATTACAAAAAAATAAAAATATTAAAAGACGATAAATATAAAAAAAATCTAAGAAAAATGAGTGTTCATGTGCTGGCTGATGCAATTGATTCTATTGCTCTTATTTGGCTGCTAACCTGGGACAAATACAATAAGCTAAAAAAGCAGGCTGATGAGAAGAAAAAACAAATCAAAAAAGGAAAGAAGAAGTCAAAACGAAAATACTAGCTTTATTTATTTTAATATTACCAAAACTTTCCAAGTTGTTTAACATTTACCTGAAGATGCTAAATCAATAATAATAAAGGTATTCGCTATTGGTAACCACCCTCTATAAAATCGTCAAAACAAAAAATGAAATGCCGGGGAATGTAGTTATTTTAACTTACTTCCATCAAATAGGGCATCTGAAAGACCTGTGTTCACTTTTATATCTTTGACCTCAATAACCGTCTCTATCCCCCCACCTGCGAGCATCTTTTGCATCATTTCCATCTGAGGCTTTATCATCTTCTCTGCCATTGCTCGCTGTTCAGGAGGCATTTCGGCTAACCCCTCACGCATCTCGGCTAATCCTTCACGCATTTCTTGCTTCTGCTCGGGAGTTATTTCTTCTGCCACTCCCCCGATGGTCGTTACAGTCCGATAAGCTCTTAGCATACCATCTACCTTGCGAAAGTCCTCAAGCTTGATAACTATATTCATATCCCTTTTCTGTCCTTCCTCGTCCATCATCTTTGCAAATATTTCCATTTTCCTCATAACTAAATCTTTGACATCTACCCAGACTTTGCCGCTGACCTCGCCTTCTACCATCTTTTCTGGCTTACCCATCCCCATCAGTTTAGTCATATCCCTGATTTTCAGGACATAGGCGGGATTCCCTTCAATTTTCTCAGTCCCCACATACTCGGCATCAATAGCCTCTAAATTCTCCCACGCCTGATAAGGGTTGTAGTCAGGCTTCTCCTTTTTCAGTTCGCCAGATACCGGGTCCACCGACCACTGATATACGCCATCATAGATAGTGGTAAACTTCATCCCCATCGTCTCCATCTCACTGCGAGTTTTGTATATTGTCCTGCCGCCCACAGTTGCCCGCTTGTAGTAAATTATAGACTCATCAGTCACAACAGTGTAATCCTTTACACCCTTCATCTGATTCTCGTAGTTGGCTGCTATTTTTTTGATGATTTCCTCAGCTGTTTTTCCACTCCGTGGCGAACCACTGGCCGCAGAAAACGCAAAAAGCGCAGCTACAACCAAACAAAATCTCCTTGCCTTCATTTTTCCTCCCAGTTTAAATACCCTCTGATTTAATTCCTTCCCATATCCTATCCATCTGTCTAAAAGATAAGGCATCACCTCCTTTTACTGCTTTTTCTATTTTTTTAAATCTCTTTTCAAATTTGAGACAGGTTTTCCTTAAACTCTCTTCTGCATCTATGTCAAGAAAATTTGCAAGGTGTGAAACCGTAAATAAGAGGTCTCCAAGTTCCTCCTCTTTTTCATTCTTTCTCTCTGCCTCTATTAGTTCTTTGATTTCTTCTGTGACTTTTTCAAATACACCATCTATAGTCTTCCAGTCAAAACCAATATCCCTCGCCTTTCTCTGAATATCCTTCGCAATCTTAAGTGCAGAATTTTCGGATTTCGGACCTGCCCCGCACCATCTCGGTGCGGGGTGAGAGATTTCGGATTTCTTCACCTCATCCCATATTCGCTTTGCCTGTTCTGGTGTCTCTGCCTTTTTATTACCAAACACATGTGGATGTCTCCTGATTAGTTTATCTTTAAGAGTTAAAAGGACATCTGTAATATCAAAAGCGTCTGATATCTCTGCATACATAATAATAATATGTAAAAGGTCACCTAATTCCTCTACCAGATTTCCATCTCTATCCACAGCATTTACAACCTCATATGTCTCTTCTATCAGGTCATTTTTCAAACTCTCACAAGTCTGCTCTCTATCCCACGGACATTTTTTACGCAGGTCTTTTGTAATACCTACAATCTCCTTAAAGGTCTTTTGTGAAGACATTAATATAATAACTGTTTTAATAGTTTTTCCCTGACTATCTTTCTTGCCCTATGAAGCCTTGATCTCACAGCAGAAACCGAAATCCCATGTTTCTCCGCTATCTCTTTAATTGAAAAATCCTCAGTATCTCCTAAAACAGTCTTGTATTTAGGTGGAAGTGATTCTTTGGTTTTTTTTACTTCCTTTTTGAGCTCTTCATCTTCTAATAATTTAACAGGGCTCTTTGCCGATTCGTCTATATATCCCCTTTTTCTCTTTGTATCCAGACCCATAACATCCACGTCAAGAGAGATAGTATCCCATTTCTCTTTCCTGAGCCTCATTAAGCAATGATTCATAGCAATACGATATATCCATGTGGAGAGGTGTAACTTTTTCTTAAGCTTGTGAAGATTATTAGACACAGAGAGAAAAGTCTCCTGTAAGATGTCCCGTGCATCTTCCTCATTTCTTAACATCCTCCGGCCAAGGTCATATACCTGATTCTCATATCTGTTCACGATTTCCTCAAATGCTCTAAAATCACCTGTAATGCTTCTTTCAATAAGCACACTGTCTTTCTCTCGCATTATATCTTATATACCTTTCTCTCTTTAAATTCCTGCTGTTTACCTTCATTCCAATTTGAAACAGGTCGGTAGTAACCTACTACTCTTGAATAGACCTCCGTAGCCTTGCTACATTGTGGGCATTTTTCCTGTTTCCCACTTATATATCCGTGGTCAGGGCATATAGAAAAAATAGGACTAAAAGTGAAATATGGAAGTTTAAATCTCTCAGCAAGTCTTCGGACAAGTGTTCCACAAAGAGCAGGGTCTTGTATCTCCTCACCAATAAAACCATGAAGCACTGTTCCACCCGTATACTTACTTTGAAGTTCTTCCTGAAGTGTAAATGCCTCAAACATATCCTCTGTATATGCTACAGGAAGTTGAGTGGAATTGGTGTAAAAAGGAACTTCATTACCACCAGTAATAATATCCTTAAATTTCTCTTTATCCTTTCTTGCTAATCTATAGGCAGTTCCTTCTGCAGGTGTTGCCTCTAAATTGTAAATATGACCTGTTTCTTCTTGGAAATCCCGTAATTTTTCGAGCATAAAATCAAGTACTGAAAGAGCAAACTCCCTTCCCCTGTCACTGCCAATGTTTTCACCAATAAAATTAAGGCACGCCTCATTCATTCCAACAAGACCTATTGTAGAGAAGTGATTTTTTATGGTTTTTAAATATCTTCTTGTAAAAGGAAAAAGCCCTGTCTCAATATTTCTCCACACGAGTTTCCTTTTTACCTCAAGAGATGTCTTTGCAATATCCATAAGACGAGAAATCCTTTCAAAAAATTCATCCTCAGTCTTTGAAAAGTATCCAATACGAGGCATATTTATGGTAACAACACCAACAGAACCAGTAGAATCAGAAGAGCCAAATAATCCACCAGTAACATTTTTCCTCAGTTCCCTGAGGTCAAGTTGTAATCTGCAACACATAGACCGAACATCTTCAGGCTTAAGAGAACTATTTATGAAATTTTGAAAATATGGAAGCCCATATTTTGCCGTCATCTTAAAGAGAAGTCTAGCATTATCCGACTCCCATGGAAACCCTTTTGTTAAATTATATGTAGGAATCGGAAATGTAAATACCCTTCCGTTTTTATCCCCCTCTGTCATAACTTCAATAAATGCCCTATTTATCATATCCATCTCTTTCTGAAAATCACCATATTTGCCAAACCCTGATTGATATTCTCCATTCACAGTAACAGGCTCATCAATAAGATCCTGCGGAGGTGTCCAATCAAATGTGAGGTTTGTAAAAGGAGTCTGTCCACCCCATCTTGATGCCACATTTAAGGAAAACACAAACCTCTGAAAAGACTGTTTCACATCATCATAATTCAAGTTATCTTTTCTTATATACGGGGCAAGATAGGTATCAAGTGAATTAAATGCCATAGCACCAGCCCACTCATTTTGAAGAGTCCCAAGAAAATTGACCATCTGACCCAATGCGGTTTCCAGATGTCTTGGAGGTGCTGCCTCTACTTTTCTCGGAACACCATTAAATCCTTCTGCCAAAACCTGACGCAGATTCCAGCCAGCACAATAACCAGCAAGACCCATCGCAAGGTCGTGAATATGTAAATCTCCGTCTTTATGAGCATTTGCTACTTCTCCGGGATATATACTCTCAAGTGTGTAATTTGCAATTACAGAACCTGCTGAATGAAGCATAAGTCCAGAAAAAGAAAAGTCCGCATTTGAGTTCTCCCTTACTCGCCAGTCTGTATAATCAAGATAGCCATCTATAGTATTCTCTACATCCATTATAATACCGCGCCCCTTTCTAATCCTTGCGTGTTGCTCTCTGTAGAGAATATAAGTCCTGGCTATCTCTAACATCCCCTGTTCCATCAATACCTTTTCTACAATATCTTGAATCTCCTCGACAGTCGGTATTCTTCTCCTCACAGTTGAAGAAAGGACATCAATAACCCTATCCGATAAAAGTTCTGCAAGTTTTTCGTCTCCCTTTTCACAAGCCTTCATAGCCTTTAATATGGCATTCGTAATCTTGCCCTGATTAAAAGGCACAATTTTTCCGTCTCTCTTTTTTATTTTTTCAAGCATTTTAACCCTCCCTAAAATTCATTCTTCTATAGATTTTTCTTTGTC
The DNA here is from genome assembly GCA_030601965.1 of bacterium. Taxonomy (GTDB): domain Bacteria; phylum Hydrothermota; class UBA3073; order JACQXS01; family JAUWAR01; genus JAUWAR01. The sequence continues at coordinate 18,599 of JAUWAR010000004.1, forward strand.
AGATAATTCAATGGGTGTCAAGAGATTTATTTTAACAAATTTAAAAATAATGCTTGACAATCTCAGATTTACATTTCATAATAAAAAACAGATGGAAGAGAAATTTTTGCTTCTTGAGCAGAGGGTCAAACAGGCAGTTGACTTGATAATAAATTTAAGGAAGGAGATTGAACCATTAAAAAAAGAAAACAAAGATTTAAATCTAAAAATAGAAGGAGCAAGAAAAAAGTTAGAGGAACTGCTTAAAAGGCTTGAGATTGTAGTTCCTCGGCAAGATATGGTTGATTGAAAACCCGCAAGGGACACCGACAGGCAAGAGAATGAAGATAAAGATATTTGGTAAGGAGTATGACATAAAAGGAGATACATCTTCTGAGTACATAAAAGAGGTAGCTTCTTCTGTAAACTCCAGAATGGAGGAGATTTCGAAATTAGCTCCGGGAAAATCATCTTTTGATATCGCTGTCTTGGCAGCCCTTAATATTGCAGACGAATTGACTCAAGAACGCAGAGTAAACAAAGACTATGAAAAAAAGGCCGAGAAATCTCTTCTCTGCCTGAATGAGGTTCTTTCTTAGATATGGGACTTTTATATTCTGCAAAAGTCCTATAAAGGGTTTCCTGTCGTGTTCGTGACGGGTTGTAAATTTTGAGCCAACACCTTTTTGCAGGGGGTTCCAACACATAATTTATGTGCTGGAGTGCCCACTTTGACTTATGGTTCTAAAGGTGACTTCTCACACGGCACAAGGATGGGAAACCCTTTTTTCTATTTTTAGAAGAGAGAGGAGAAAATGATGACAATTATTTATTTCATAATTATAGGCATAATCTGCTTTTTTATTGGTTTCTTGGTTCAGAAAAAAGTCCAGCAATTTAAAGAAAAATCTGCAAAGACCGTTGCTGAAAAACTGATAGAAGGTGCAAAAAAAGAGGCGGGAAAATACAAAATTACTGCAGAACTGGAACTGAAAGCAGAGTATAGTCAGAAAAGAATCGACTTTGAAAGGGAGACAAGAAACAAAAGAAAAGAGATTGAATTACTGGAGAATAAGGTACAGGAAAAGGAAAGAAATTGTGATAGAAAGCAGGACTTACTTACAAAAAAAGAGCATGAACTTGAATTGCTCCGAAAAGATGTTGAGGCAAAAGACAGAGCAGTAAAAGCAAAGAGCGAGAAGTTCGACAGTCTTATAAAACTTGAAAATGAAAAGTTGCAATCCATCTCAGGAATGACCCAGGAGGAAGCAAAAAAAGTTCTTCTTGCCAATCTTGAAGAAGAAGCCAGATACGAGGCAAGAGAAAGAACAAAAAAGATAAAAGAAGAAGGAGAACAACAGGCATTAAAAGAAGTGAGACGTATTACTACCACAGCAATAGAGAGATATGCTATAGAGCATACTATAGAGACCACAACCAGCACAATCTCTCTACCAAATGAGGAGATGAAAGGAAGGCTGATAGGTAGGGAAGGCAGAAATATAAGGGCCTTTGAGACTGCAACTGGAGTAGACCTCGTCATTGATGATACTCCAGAGACAGTGTCTGCTTCATGCTTTGACCCGGTTAAAAGAGAGATTGCAAAAATTACCCTTGAAAGACTCGTGGCAGATGGAAGAATACATCCCTCCCGTATTGAAGAACTTACAAAAAAGGTAGAAAAAGAAGTAGTGGAAGCAATGAATAAAGCTGGGGAAGAAATGTGCATTGAACTACGAGTTAAAGAAATCCACCCAGAAATTGTGAAACTTCTGGGACAACTCAAATTCAGAACAAGCTATGGACAGAATGTTCTGCAGCACTCTAATGAAGTGGCTGTAATTGCTGGACTTATGGCAAGTGAATTAGGATTAGATGAGGAATTTGCAAGAAGAGCTGGATTGTTACATGATATTGGTAAAGCCATACCAGGTAAAGAAGGAGGAACTCACCAGAAAGTAGGTGCAGAAATTGCCAAAAAATATGGAGAATGTGATATAGTTGTAAATAGTATTGCAGCCCATCATAAAGATGTAGAACCCACTTCTCCTATCGCAGTGCTTGTGCAAGCCTCTGATGCAATATCCGGAGCAAGACCTGGAGCAAGAAGAGAGACTTTTGAAGCTTATATAGAGAGACTGGAGAAACTGGAAAATGTTGTCAATTCCTTTGATGGTGTCGAAAAATCTTATGTAATCCAGGCAGGCAGAGAAGTAAGAGTGATAGTTAGCCCGGAATCTATCTCTGATGCCGGTATTACTGAACTTGCAGACTCTATTGCCCAGAAGATAGAGGGTGAACTCAAATACCCGGGTGAGATAAAAGTTACAGTTATTAGAGAAACAAGAGCCGTGGAATACGCTAAATAGTTCGTAGTTTATGGTTCATAGTTCATGGTTTTTTTAGCTATGAACTAATAACTAATAACCATGAACTAATAACCAATTTGAGGGTTCTTTTCATTGGTGATATATATGGAAAAGTAGGTAGGAGAATCGCTAGCATTCTCACCCCCAAAATAAGAAAAGAGAATGAGATAGACTTTTGTATAGCTAATGGAGAAAATTCTGCTGGAGGGTTTGGTATTACTTATAATGTTTTAAAAAAACTACTCTCCTATGGAATAAATTGCATTACAACAGGAAACCATGTCTGGGATAAAAAGGAAATTACAAAGTATATGGATATTCCCTGTCTTCTGCGTCCACTTAATTACCCTTCGATAACACCAGGCAAAGGTTCTTTCCTCTTTGAAAAAAATAGGATTGGTGTAATAAATCTTATGGGTAGGACCTTTATGCGAAACATTGATTGCCCATTTAGAACCGCTTTGAAAGAGATTGAAAAATTAAGAAAGTACACAAAAATGATAATAGTAGATTTTCATGCAGAAGCCACACCAGAAAAACAGGCAATGGGTTTTTTCCTTGATGGAAAAGTCTCAGCAGTTATTGGGACACATACACATGTCCAAACAGCAGATGAGAGAATCTTACCTAATGGGACAGCTTATATCACAGATGTTGGAATGACAGGACCTTTTAATTCTGTGATAGGAGTAATTCCCAAGAAGT
>JAUWAR010000014.1 GCA_030601965.1 bacterium
AGGGTTATCCTGCTGCTGAGATGAAACACGGTCCCATTGCACTCATTGATAAAAATATGCCTGTTGTATTTATTGCCATAAAAGATTCAGTTTATGAAAAAGTCCTTAATAACATTGAAGAGGTAAAGGCTCGCAAGGGAAAGATAATAGCCATTGCCACAGAAGGCGATACCAGAATAACAAATCTCGTAGACCATGTGATATACATACCAGAGACCGCTGGTTTTTTGACACCTATCTTGACTGTGATACCCCTTCAGTTACTTGCATATCATATTGCAGTATTAAGGGGATTAGATGTTGACAAACCCCGCAATCTTGCCAAAAGTGTAACAGTAGAATAGGAGGCATTATGTTTAAAAGATATGAGGGAAATCCCATTCTTGAACCTATCAAAGAACATAAATGGGAAGCCTGTATGGTGTTTAATTGTGCTGCTGTATATGAGCAAGAGAAAGTTCATATTGTTTATAGAGGTAGAGAGTCACATAACGGGATATCAAAAATCGGATATGCATCATCAAAAGATGGTTTTCATATAGATGAGAGGTTGGATAAGCCTATCTTTGAACCAGAAGGGGACATTGATTGCTTGGGCGTTGAAGACCCAAGAATTATGAGGATAGGAGATAGATACTATATGACTTACACAGCTTATGGCAGGTGGCCTAAAATGGCACATGAGAGCCAAGGGACACAGATTGCAATGGTATCTATCTCTGTAAATGACTTTCTGAGTAAAAAATGGAACTGGAGCGAAAGAACTTATCCACTATTCAGAGTTGACAACAAGAATTGTGTTATATTTCCAGAGAAGATGAAGGGAAGATATGCATTGTATTTCCGTATTCCACCACATATATGGATAGGTTATTCTGATGATTTAAAGAATATATATGATTGTAAAATACTTATGTCTCCTGAACAGGAATGGGAATATTATAAAATCGGGGCAGGTGCACCTCCTATCAAGACAGAAAAGGGATGGCTTTTTATATATCATGGCGTAGATGCACATCACTATTATAGGCTTGGACTTATGTTTATTGACCTTGAGAATCCAGAAAAAGTTATAAAAAGATGGAAAGAACCTATCCTTGAGCCAGAAAAAGAATATGAAGAACAAGGAATAGTATCAAATGTAGTCTATACCTGTGGCGCAGTAAAGATTGGTAACAGAATATTCCTATACTATGGAGGTGCAGATACAGTAATATGTGTGGCAACTGCAGAACTTAAAGATATACTCTCACAAGTTTAGATGACAGGTGTGCTATTTTTATTCCTGTTCCTCTCAATTACTGATACATTAGACCACTTTATATTTACTTATAACGAGAAAGACAGAGTAAATGCCAAGAGTGTTATCAAATATGCAGAGCCTGCTTTTTTGAGAATATGCAGTGAATTCCAGCACACTCCCTCAAAACCCATCTCTATATATCTCGTTTCCACACACTCAGAATTTAAAGAACTTGTGAAAGATGGTTTTCCGGATTGGGGGGCTGGATGTGCCTATCCTGCCAGGAGTCTTATAATCTTAAAAAGTCCAAAACTTGTAAAAAAGAATGTAATTTTTCAAACACTGGTAGCACACGAGATTTCGCACTGTGTACTTGGAGATATGCTAAAAGGTATCTGGATTCCCAGATGGTTTGACGAAGGAATAGCAATGTATGAGTCCCATGAATGGCAATTTGGAGAGGGTTTTATTTTATCATGGGCAAATTTTACAAATTCCATTATTCCACTCTCCCAAATTGAAAGAGTTTTTCCTCAAAAACTGAGTGAGGCAAGACTCGCCTATGTAGAGAGTTTTTCTACTATCTCTTTTATAATCCAGGAATTCGGGAGAGAAGCACTACTTGAAACGATAAAATTTATGAAGGAGACAACCTCCTTTGACCTCGCTTGCAAGAAAGTCCTCGGACTTAGTAAAAAGGATTTTGAGATAGAATGGTTAAAATGGGCAAAGAAGAATCATTCAGGTTTTGTCGTTCTCTTAAAGGACTTCTTTCCATATATGATAATCCTTATCATCTTTTTTCTTGTGGTCTTTTTTACCTTGATACAGCGAAAATCTAAATTTTCCTCAAAACATCCTCAAATATAGCAAGTGCCTTATCTATATGTTCTCTTTCCAGAATAAGGGGTGGACTGAACCTGATACTATTTGTTCCACATCCTAAGAGTAGAAGCCCTTTTTCAAAACACTGATAGACTATTTTATCCCTTACTTCACCGTCTTTTACAAACTCTACTCCAATCATAAGACCTTTACCTCTAACATCACCTATAATAGGATATTTGGACATAAGTCCTTTAAGAGCCTTTAATAAGTGTTTCCCCTGTTTTTTTGCATTCTCTACAAGTCCTTTTTCTAAAAGTCTAATAGTAGTAAGCGCAGCCACACAGCATACAGGATTCCCTCCAAATGTTGACGCATGGGCACCGCTCTTCCACTTCATCAATTCTGCTCTCGTAACAAGTGCACTGATAGGCATCCCAGATGCAATTCCCTTTGCAATACATACCATATCAGGTACTACTCCCCAATGCTCAATTGCAAACATTTTACCAGTCCTGCCCATACCAGACTGAACTTCATCATCTACAAAAAGTATGCCATATTTATCAAGTAGTTTTTTAAGTTCTTTAAAATATCCATCAGGAGGAACAATATATCCCCCTTCTCCCTGAATGGGTTCGGCAAACAGTGCTCCTACTTCGTCTGGAGGTGTAGTAGTATGAAATATCTCATTCTCAATATAGTCTATACAGGCAAAATTACAGGAAGGATAGCTAAGATTGAAAGAACATTTGTAACAATAAGGATATGGCACATGAGTAATACCAGGAACAAGCGGAGTAAAACCATCTCTTTGTACTGCTTTACTTGCAGTCAAGGACATTGCACCATAAGTCCTTCCATGAAAACTATTATAGAACGCAATCATCCTTGGGCGTTTTGTAGCATGCCTTACAAGTTTCATTGCCGCTTCAACTGCCTCTGCCCCTGAATTGCCGAAAAAGACTTTCTTGCTTTTGCTGCCAGGAGTGATCTCTACAAGTTTCTCTGCCAGATTAACAAAACATGGATAGCTAAATACTGCCCCATCTATATGAATCAGAGTCTTGGCCTGCTTTTCTATCGTCCTTACAATCTCTGGATGACAATGACCTGTGGAACAACAAGCAAAACCTGCACCAAAATCAAGAAATTTATTCCCATCGACATCAAAGATATACATCCCTTTACCTTTTTCTACTACAAATGGATACTCTCTAAAATAACTGGAAGATGTATACTTCTTATCTCTCTTTAAAATCTCCTGTGATTTTTGACCCGGTAGTTTGAACATAACTCTTCCCTTCTTATTTTACTCAAATTTTTCTAAAATGTTTATGTTTCTTTTTCTTAATTCTTCCATGAATTTATCGTAGAGGCTGCCTTTTATGGTATCCTCTGGAGGCACTATGCCCTTTTCCGTTATCTCTCCTGCTAATAGCATCTTCGCGGCTATTGCTACAGGGAATCCTGTAACTCTCATCATGGAGGAAATACCATTCACCGTATCCGCCTCATCCCACATAAAATACTCAATCTTGACCTTTTTACCCTCTTTAGTTCCTATCAGTGTATTATACATAACGCATACATCAGTTTCACCCTCAATCGGCTTAAGCCTGGGTGTTATAAGAGACAAAAAGAACTCGCGAGGTACTATATTCATATCTTTGAATTTCCATGGCTCAATATCAAGTAATCCACACTCCTTCAAAGTTTGTACTCCTTGCCAATGACCAGGCCACCGGACGGTTTTTTCAGCAAATTCCTTGAGTTGCGGTCTTGAGTAAAGGAAACTGGGCATACCAGGCGTAACCGCACACTCTAACTCCTCATCCCGACCGAATTTGTTGAATCTAAACCTTTCAAGGTCAGTTGCAGCATCCACTTCTACGATTTCACCGTTCTTTATCACCTGCAATTTTATCATATATTCCCTTAATACATGCTCAAAAGCCCATGTTATCATGTATCTTAGTGGATGTCTTTGAGCAGCTTCCTTTGAAGGAATACCTCCAACTCTTGCTACTGCCTCCTCAGCAGTGTCCACCTTCCTGATTGCTTTACCAAGAGTGACATTACTTAGACCGGGCGCAAAACCCATTCCATCAATAAATGTTACGCCATTAGTTATTGCCGTATTATGAAGCCAATCTCCATATTCATTAAGTGTCATCCCCTTAGGAACTTCTAACCCCTCCACCTCATAAGGGTCTGGTCTCCTGTGATACTCTTCTAACATGTCAACAAAATTCAATCCCGCTTCAACCGCACCCTGCACAACTCTATAGCTTGTTCTCCTATCAGGCAGTGCACTCACACCAACATCGTATTGCTTCATTAGGTGAAACATCTCCTCCTTGTTAGCCACATCAAGAACATGAGGTGTTACCTTATTACCACCTATCCACTTTTTTACCCTCTCAAGAGTCTCTATCCTCCTACCCACTATTCCTATCTGTTCAACCTCTTCATCCTTAGCTAAATCCCAGGCAACTGCAGAACCAATCTTCCCCGAACCTCCAAAAACTAATGCTCTCATCACCTTTCCTCCTTTTTAGATTTTTTATTATAACAATTTTCGCCCACCCTGTCAAGAAAAATTAATCTGTCTTATTTTTTTCTTGACAGAAGTTTTTGCTCATATTACTACTTTCCCATATGGAAAAACAGTGGTATATTGTAGATGCAGAAAATAAAGTACTTGGTAGACTCGCAACAAGAGTTGCAAGAACCCTGTCAGGGAAGAACAAAGTTACTTATACACCAAATATTGATGCTGGAGATTTTGTAATCTGTACCAATGCTGAAAAGGTTACAGTTACAGGAACAAAGGAGAAAGATAAATATTACTCCAGATACTCGGGATATCAAGGTGGTCTAAAGAAAACTCCATTTGGAAAAATGAAAAAGGAACACCCTGAAAGAATAATTTTACATGCAGTTAAAGGAATGTTGCCCAAAAATAAGTTAGGCAGGAGAATGTTAAAAAGACTAAAAGTCTATAGAGGAACAAATCATCCTCATGTTGCACAAAAGATAGAATTACTTAAATGGTAGACAAATCCGATCCAAAAAAACAGGATAATAAGAAACCAGAAACCCAAGAAACTAAAATGTATTATCTCGCCACAGGTAAGAGAAAAAGGGCAATTGCAAGAGTTAGGATAAAAGAGGGCACAGGAAAGAGGATAGCAAATGGTAAAGAACTCAACATCTACTTCACAAATGAGGAGCACCTGAAACTTATTGATGAACCACTTGTGATAGCAAAGCCGAGTATTAATTTTGATGTATGTGTAAAATTAACTGGCGGTGGTAAATCCGGACAGGCAGAGGCGGTTTCTCTTGGTATCGCGCGTGCTCTTTTGAAGCACGATCCTGAATTACGAAAGTTATTCAAGCCAAAAGGACTTCTGCGAAGAGACCCACGCGAAAAAGAAAGAAAGAAATATGGTAAAAAGAAGGCACGAAAGTCCTTCCAATGGACAAAGAGATAATGGATTTTGTAACTCCTAAGAATCTTTTAGAAGCTGGTGTCCATTTTGGGCATAGAACAGATAAATGGAATCCCAAAATGGAGAAATACATCTTTGCTAAAAGAAGCGAAATCCATGTAATAGACCTTGAGATAACTCTTGAACTCCTGAAAAAGGCATGTGAAAAAGCCAGAGAAGTCATAAAGCAGGGAGGAACGATACTCTTCGTTGGAACAAAAAAGCAATGTGTGGATATTGTGAAAGGAGAAGCAGAAAGATGTAATGCTTTTTATGTTAGCGAAAGATGGTTGGGTGGAACTCTCACAAACTTTGTTACAATTAGGGCATCTGTTCAGAGAATGAAATCTCTTGAACAACAAAAGGAAAAAGGAGATTATGGTGATTTGACTAAAAAGGAAATACTTTCCCGACAGCGCGAACTTACAAAATTAAAAAGAGACCTTGCAGGAATTGAAAATATGGAAAGCCTTCCTAATATTATTTATATCACTGATATCAAAAAAGATAGGATTGCAGTAAGAGAGGCAAAAAGACTTAGCATACCTATAATAGCCATTATAGACACAAATGTTGACCCTGACCCAATAGATTATCCAATTCCTGGCAATGATGATGCAATTAAATCAGTTCAAATTATAACATCGTCCGTAAGTAATGCTATAATTGAAGGAACAGACGAAAAAGAACTACTTTTGAAACAAGCAGAGAAACAGGAGGAAAATACCTAAATGCCTAAATATCTAAACACCTAAATATTTAGTAGTTTTTTCCTTTAGGTATTTAGGAATTTTGGATTTTAGGCATCTTTATATTTAATCCTACCTAATATAAAAACTGCACTCCTTCTTACAACTGGATTGGGATCTTTCGAAAGACTCAAAATAGTGTCTATGATATCAGGGTCTCTTATTTTAATAGGAACTTTCTGTCCAGATTTTTTACCTACCTTACTTATTGCTTTGATGCTTGGACCATTCAATAGTGAAGATTTCAACAAAGATAGCACGGACTTGGTTGTTTGAATCTCTCCTACTTTGTTTTTAGTCAGGTAGGTCGTATCGTAATCTCTGACCGAGCCTTCTTTTAACAACTTCTCCAATCTTGTCCCCTTAAATAGTAGTAGTAGTTGTAGTTGTAGTTGTAGTTGTAGTAGTAGTAGTTGTTGTTGTTCTTCTTTTTCAAAAATTATACCAACTGGCTGACCAACCAGTTCGTCTTCCTTGTAGCCCAAGAGTTTCAATGTTGCTTGATTTACCGTTCTTATTGTTGTGTCAGGATTGACCACAATCAAAGTGTCAACTATGGATTTGATGATGTTGTCAGTGTACTCCTTGGCTGCGGTTAGTTCCTTCTTAGTTCTATTCAAATCCTTGAGCATATAGATCATGGCAGTTCGAGACTTTTCCAATTTTTTGGCTCTTTTTTCAAGAAGCTTTTCTTCTTTCTCTTCTTTTCCCATATGTATTATTTTTTCTTTAATTCCTTCTTAAGCTTTTCCATTTCCTCTTCCATCTCTTTCATTCTGAACTCACGGTCAATAGCTACATCATGAAAGATTTCTAACTCTTTGACTTTTTTCTCAAGTTCGTTTTTTGAGACTTTTAATTCAGCATGCGCCCCTTCTAATATTCTATTTTTTTCCGCCTCCGCTGATATTAAGAGAGCCCGCAAATGCTTTACCTTCAATTTCTCAAATACAATATGAGCACAAAACAAAAGTGATAATCCAGTAAATCCCACAAGCAGTACATTATTTGTATACTCATCTGTCACGGCGCCTGCGGGTTGAATGTAAAAACAAGTTATTATTATAAACACTGCTAATATGAGGTATAGTCCAATTATTAAAGCAGATAACTCCACATTTCTCTTCTCCAAGGTTTTAAAATCTTCGGGCTCCCTCATTTACGCGTCTTCGCTTTATTTTGTCCTCTGACCTTCCGTTATTCTTATTCGTGTTTCAATTGGCGTAACAAAAAAGCCCAACCTATCCCATCTTCAGGTGGGATAGATTGGGGCTTAAAATAATTTGCTCTACGAAGAGTACTACTGGAGCCTGCCTGCCTGCCTGCCTGCCTGCCTGCCTTCAAAAATCAATCCAACTCTTCTACTCATCATCGCATCACTCCTTTTAAAGACTCTCTCATAAAAATTTATATCTGTTTGTTATAAAGTTATCACAAAAAGATTCTATGTCAACTTTTTTTTGAAATCTTGCGAAAATTATATCCTTGATATAATAAGAAATCTTTTGCATAATGGAAGCGAATGTCGTATTCCAAAAAACATACAAATCTCGTTGGCAGAATTATATTTGCAAATTTCCTTGCCTATCCATTAGAAAAATATAGGAATATTATTGAAGAAGTGGAAATCTCCCCACTCTTTAAGAGGCTCTCACTTAATGGTACAATAATTATCACATACCTATCTAACACAACCTCAATAACTTGCCAAAGCCAATCGCCACAACTAATTGCAAAGATTGAAAAACATAACAAAGGGTTCTCTATCAAGTACACCCAGGAAGAGTTTACCAAAGAGTACATTATTAACAGAAAAAGGTTAGATAAACTGAAAGAAAAACTTATCGCAACCAGGAGGTTGCTCCTACCTCCTAACAATGATGAGATTGATAACCTACTCCATAAGCTAAGACGAATAAGTTATAGGAATAAGACTACGCATACAATATTAAATGAGGTTATTAAACATCAAAAGTGCTATTTCCAATCTGGCAATCCACTCTACTTATTACCGCTAAGCCAGACGCGGCTTACTAATCGGTTAAAGCAACTACCAATTGGTTATATTGATAATAGTGTGATATCAAGAATCATTAATGGGAAATCCATTATTACGCCATTTGGAGAGGAGATTTCGTTAAAATCCCTTTTCTCAACTCAGAGACAGATAAATAAAAAGCTAATCAAAGCCCTTCTTGACAAGGAGAGACATAACCTTGAATCTGGGGAAATAAAAAAACCTCTCAGTGACCGAGAGATAAAAGGGGAGTTAGGAGCGGCGGGCAGGTCTATTTCAAGGCATTCAGTTAATACTTGCCGAAAAGACTTAGGAATCCCTGCCTCGTGGAGGAGAAGTCACAGCTATAAATATCCACCCCCTTCAGCAAATTTCTCTGGCTTTTATTCTATGAAAAGAGTATCAGTGAACACCAACGCCTCCTGCGATTCAGGTGTGTATGAACTTTGCTTAAATGGTACAGAAATAAAATATCCCATTGCCTCTACATCTGTAATTTATATTGGTAGTGCCAAGAATATCAAAAAGAGGTTAAAAGACCATTTAAGTCCAGGAAGTAAAAATGGTTCTATAAAAGAGTTTTTGAAAAAGCACAGATGCTTATTCAGGTATATATTAGTTTCAAAGAAGTGGAAGGACGAAGAGAGAAAGATGTATGACCTCTTTGTAAGCACCTATGGTGCTCCTCCCAGATGCAATAAGCTACATCCATAGAAAAAGCAGTAGAAAAGATTTATAAAAATTATTGATTATATCTTTAATTTTTCTTGACAAGCATCTAATTTATGATAATATTACTTTTCTTAGAACTTTGTAAATCATTTACGGGGCTGTAGTTCAGTTGGGAGAACGCCTGACTGGCAGTCAGGAGGTCACGGGTTCGAATCCCGTCAGCTCCAGAAAGTCATTGCGAGGGACAAAGTCCCGAAGCAATCTCATAGAGATTCCTTCGCTTCGCTCGGAATGACTCTTTGAGTCAGATGGGTGTTATAAGAAAAAAATTGAGCCTATCTTTACTTTCTTTATTGTTCCTTATGGGTTGTCAGGAACAGGGTGGTTTCCATGATATTGCTCTTGTTAAACAGGCAGAGAAAAATCTGCGGATGATAAGAAATGCAATAGAAGAATATAAGATTGACCATAATACTTATCCAAGACAGGGTACAAGCCTTAATAAGGCCCTTGCACCTTACCTATCAAAAACAATTTTTCATGAAGGAAAAAAAATAGCAAAACATACAGGTATTGTGGGCTCTGCAGAGAACAAACTTAATCAGATAAGAGAAAATATAGTATGCGTAAGGAGATTAAAAGATGAAAAGATTAAAGAAAAAGTTGCCTCTCTTGAATATGCTATCAGAGTTTATGAACAAGAACTCGCTGGTAAATCTGAAACTATAATTATAAAACAAGGATATTCTTCAAAAAAGAATGTAGAAGAAATAGTAGACCTTATAAACGGTCTCTCTCCTGATTCTTTGAAAAAGGTAAAAGCAGACTCCTTGATGGCTCTATCAGGAAAAATCTTGAGTTATACCGACCGTCTCAATCAGTTGATTGCAAAACCAGAGGCAAGAGAATATCTTGAAAATATAAAAATTGCTTTTGAGTTTTATAGAGAAAAAATTAAAGGCCCAAAACCTAAAAAAGAAAAAGCAATATACTCTCCAGAAGGAGAAATCAACGAACTTAAAAATTTAATGGAAAATGACTCTCTACTCGTGCCACTTGAACAAATGGTCAAAGAATACAGAGCCGTAGAATCTGACAGAGAATATTGCGAATACCTATTGGAATGTGCCAAGACCCTTTTAAATCTTATACCCACATTTGCAAGTTATGAAAAGAATAGAGTAGAGATGAAGAAATCCGCCCGGATTTTGCAAGCACAGGCAACTCTGAGTAAAATGGCTGATGTAATTGAGGGATATAGAAAACAGAATGGTGCGTTTCCAGAACAAGACATAGATATTGATGAATTTCTCCATCCATATTTTATAGAGACCACTATAAGTGGAGAAAAAATAGACAGATGGGAAAAGGCAAAGAACCTTTTTTCTTCTGGTCCAGATTATACTTCTACATCTAATCGCTTTATTTTAAAAGCCCATGTCAATGATATTGAAAAGACGCCTATCCAGATAACCGCTGAGGTAGTAGCCCAATGGAACAAAATAACCTCTGCATTTGCACAAGGTCTAATTTATGAAACTATTAACCCGGAAAAAACATATTTTCTAAAAGTAAAGGCAAAAGACTCAAGAAAAACCATAGTTACAGATAGACCTCCTGTTATAAGAAAAGTAGAAACCAGGTAGGGGCAGACCTGTGTGTCTGCCCAGTAGTAATTAGATGGATATTAACAAGATAAAAGATTTGCGTGCAAGAACAGGTGCAGGAGTTATGGATTGCAAAAATGCACTTATTGAAACTAAAGAAGATATAGAAAAGGCAGTAGAATATCTCAGGAAAAAAGGAATTGTAAGTGCGGAAAAAAGGGCTGGAAGACCAACAGAACAGGGAATTATTATTTCCTATATACATCCAGGAGCAAGACTCGGTGTCCTTTTAGAACTTTCTTCCGAGACAGATTTTACTGCCAATACCCCTGATTTTAAGACCCTTGCTAAAGATGTCGCAATGCAAGTAGCCGCTTGTAATCCAAAATATATCTCAAAAGACGATGTCCCAGAAAAAGAGATAGAGAAAGAGATAGAAATATATAAGGCACAAGCAAAGGAACAGGGTAAACCAGAGAAAATTTTAAATAAAATAGCACAAGGAAAACTCAAAAACTTCTACAAAGAAGTATGTCTCCTTGACCAACCTTTCATAAAACAGGATCAAATTACAATAGAAGAACTTATAAAAGAGCATATTGCAAAACTCAAGGAGAATATCCAAGTAAAAAATTTTTCACGATTTGAAATAGGTGTATAACCGTATCATACTCAAACTCAGCGGAGAAATTTTTCAGGGAGATAAAGATTCAGGCATTAGTTATTCTACTCTATCTTACTTGAGGGATGAGATTATAGAAACCGCTAAACTTGGTGTAAGGATAGGAATTGTAATTGGTGGGGGAAACATATTTAGGGGAGATAGGGCTGAACAAGAGTTGAAAATAGAGAGAGTAGTGGGAGACTATGCTGGAATGCTTTCTACTTTATTAAATGCCCTTATTCTACAGAACAGTCTTGAAAAACAAGGAATACAAACAAGGGTAATGAGCACTATAGAAGTTGCAAAACTTGCAGAGCCTTATATAAGAAGGCGTGCTATAAGGCATCTTGAAAAAGGAAGAATTTGTATATTTACCTGTGGCACAGGCAGTCCCTATTTTACTACCGATACCGCTGCAGTGCTCAGAGCCGCAGAAATTGAGGCAGAGTGTATCTTAAAAGGCACAAAAGTAGATGGTGTCTATGAAGATGACCCCATGAAGGTTAAAAATACAAAATTATATAAGACCATTTCCTATGCTGAAATTCTCAAGAAAAAACTCAAATTTATGGATTTAACTGCAATTACTCTTGCCCATGAGAACAAACTCCCCATAATTGTCTTCAACATCAAGCAAAAAGGCAATCTCAAGAACATTGTCAAAGGCGAACCCATCGGAACAATCATAAAATGACCAACCTCAAAGACATCTATTCCGACACTATATCCAAAATGGAAAAGTCCCTGGAAATGACCGTTAGGGAATTTTCAAGGATTAGAACAGGTAGAGCAAGTCCTGTCCTGGTGCAAGGAGTCAAAGTAAATGCATATAATAGCACTCTCCCACTCTCACAGGTCGCCGCTATTACCTGCCCCGAACCAAGACTTATAGTAATAAGACCCTGGGATAACTCTCTTGTCAAAGAAATAGAAAAGGCAATTTATAAATCTGAAATAGGAATTACACCCTCAACGGATGGAAATCTTATAAGACTTACTATACCACCTCTTTCTGAAGAGAGAAGGAAAGAACTTGTAAAACTTGTAAAAAGAATCGGCGAGGAAGGAAAAGTATCTATCAGAAATATCAGGAGAGAGGCAATGGAAGAAATCAAGAACATAACAGAAATATCTGAGGATGAAAAGAAAAGAGCTGAAAAAGAAATACAGGACCACACAGACAAATTTATAGAAAAGACCGATAAAGCCATTGAAAATAAAGAACACGAAATTATGGAAGAATGAAAAATGTTGACCTTAAAGAATATGGGATCAATAAAGAAAAACTTCCTACTCATATTGCTATCATTATGGATGGGAATGGCAGATGGGCAGAGGAAAAAGGCCTCCCAAGAAACAAAGGACATGAACAAGGAGTTAAATCTGTCCGAGATATTGTTGAAACTTGTGGAGATATCGGTATAGATTATCTCACCCTTTATACATTTTCAGAAGAGAACTGGAAAAGACCTCGACAAGAGGTCTTTTTCTTAATGCGGTTACTTGCAAATCTTCTTGATAAAGAACTGAAAGAATTGCTGAGAAATAATGTTAAAGTAAAATTTATAGGAAGACTACATAAGTTACCTAAATATGTGACTAATAGAATTCAAAAAATGACAGAAAAGACAAAATCAAATACCGGGCTTACACTTACTCTTGCCATTTCTTATGGAGGAAGAAGCGAGATAATAGACGCTGTAAATCAAATACTTAAGGATGGGATAAAAGAAATATCGGAAGATATATTTAGACAATACCTCTATGACCCTTCTCTCCCTGACCCTGACCTTTTAATAAGAACTGCATCTGAGTTCAGAATTTCAAACTTCTTGCTCTACGAAATTGCTTATACAGAACTTTTTATAACTCCCCTACTCTGGCCCGAGTTTAGAACTGACCAACTATTAGCCGCAATCAAGGATTACCAAAAAAGAGAAAGAAAATTTGGTGGACTCTCCTAATGCCCAAACGGACTAACTTGTTTTATAGAGTAATCACTGGCATTCTCTTCGTTCCAGTTCTTATCTATATCACAAGTACAGGTAAATTTTATTATCTCATTTTTATAGAACTCGGGATTGGAATTGGCGTATATGAGTTTTATAAAATCCTTGAGACAAGAGGGCTTAAGCCATTCAAAAGTATAGGGATAACTGCCGCATTACTCCTTGGATGGAACGCTTATTATGCAAGTTATCTCTTCACATTATCTACATTTACGGCTCTTTTTTTAATCCTTTCTATCTCTGAACTTTTTAGAAGAAATCCTGATAGAGCAATCTTTCATATATCAAGCACAATTTTTGGAGTTATTTATGTTGGTTGGTTTATGAGTCACTGCATCCTTTTAAGACAGCTGCCACTTCACCTATCTGCTCAAAACCCTGCATATTTAAGAGAGTATGGAATAGGATTTTCTTTGGCATTTCTCCCTTTCGTCATTGCCTGGACAAATGACATATTTGCATATTTTATAGGAACAAAATTTGGAAAGAAGAGAATTCTAAAGAGAATAAGTCCCAGTAAGACAATAGGAGGATTTATTGGTGGTGGAGTATTTGGTATAATCGCTATTCTTGTCTTTAATGCATTGGGTTTTACTCCCTATCTTTCAATTTGGCATTGTCTTGTACTTGGGCTTTTAGGCTCCCTGGCAGCCCAGACAGGAGACCTTGTAGAATCTTTACTTAAGAGAGACGCAGAACTCAAGGATGTCTCAACCACAATTCCAGGTCATGGAGGCTTTCTTGACAGGTTTGATAGCATACTCTTCACAGCACCTGTTGTATATTATTATCTGAGGTTCATATTCAAATGAAAAAATATGAAAGAATATGTGGGAGGCATCTATCGCGACCGATATGTGGGAAACACCTCCTGGTGTTGATTATGTGGGAAACACCTCCTGGTGTTGATTATGTGGGAAACACCTCCTGGTGTTGATTATGTGGGAAACACCTCCTGGTGTTGATATTAGTAAATCAAGGTCGGGAGACCTTTCCCACAGATGCCGATATCAATGAAACTGAAAATTCCTGAAATAGGTTCCAAGCAATTAAGAAAGGGAAGATATTCCGAAGAAGGATATTTCTACTTTGTAACTACTTCTTCTTTTAATAAGAAAAATATACTTGCAAGAAAAGATGTAGCGAAAATTATATTTGATACTATTAATTGGCTTGAAAAGAACAATTATATAGATTGTTATTTCATAATTATAATGCCCAACCATCTTCACCTTGTGTTTCAACTTTTTACCAAGAAGACCCTTTCCGAAGTAATAAAGAGTCTGAAAGGGTTTACAGGAAGAAAGATAAAAGAAAATCTGAAGTTGGATACACCAGTTTGGCAAGATCAGTTCTATGACCACCTGATTAGAAAAGATGAAAATTTAGTTGGGATTATGAAATACTGTCTTTATAACCCTGTTCGGAGAGGATTGGTGGAAAACCCTTTAGATTATCCATATTGGAAATGTAAATATGATATTAAAGAACAATTGCAGGAGACCTCTCCTGATGTGGGAAACACCTCCTGGTGTTGATTATGTGGGAAACACCTCCTGGTGTTGATTATGTGGGAGGCATCTCCTGATGCCGATATTAGTAAATCAAGGTCAGGAGACCTTTCCCACAAAGGGGAGGCAAATAAAAATTAGATAACTATAAGGAACACAGGCAAGTGAAGGGAGATAACTATTCAAGGAGATTCCGTTTTACGGCATTACAAGAAATTTTATTATTCCAGATTGCAAAAGTCCTGTTACTAATAGAGATTATCCAAAACTGCGACCACTGGTCGCAGAAATTAGTTGGACAAACAATTTAATCTTGTTTAATTATACAAAAACAATAGAAGAAAAAGAGTTTTATCTAAAAATGAGTAATTATGGAACTTAAAGGATATCAGGGTTGTAGAAAAGATTAAAAAGGTAAAATGAAAGAAGAACGATATTATAGGCATTTTTGCATTTAATTGTGGATATAAATGGATTATCTGAAATCGGTGACAAAAAATGTGAGGTGGTCACAGCATGACATCGAAAGTATGTGCAGGGGGGATCTTGCTAAGAGATAACAAGATATTGCTTGGCAAAAGATCTGTTAATCGTAGCTTCTATCCAGGGGTATGGGATATTATTGGTGGCCAAGGTGAAAACAATGAAACGCCTGAGCAAACTCTATTAAGGGAACTAAAAGAGGAAATAGGGATAATTCCTACTGAGTTTATTCCTATTACAGTCATTCATGAATCCAGGTTATATCTCAATGAGAGTTATGAATTTTATGTATTTTTGGTAACAAGTTGGACTGGGGAACCAAGGAATCTACTGCCAAATGAACATTCAGAATTGGGTTGGTTTACCATAGATGAAGCATCAAAACTTAATCTTGCACTTTCACAATATTCTAAGTTGTTCAAAAGTATAGAAAAAAATGTAGAAGAGAAGTGATATGAATGCCTGTTGCCGATATCAGATAACAGAGCCTATCGGGCTCCGTCTCACGCTTTCGTCCAAATCTCACTTTACGGGACTTCAGATACACTTGACCATTATATGCAAAATGGAATGAACCTCTGGCTTAGAGATTCAATGACTTTAAGGGAGTTTTGTCCTATTGAGCCTGTTGCTCCAAGTATAGCGACATTTTTCATTATCTGATGATTAGAGTTTTTTATACTCCAACTTATTTCATT
>JAUWAR010000134.1 GCA_030601965.1 bacterium
CAAAGATTGATGGGATATCTTTAATGAGTTTAATTTCCGATTCTATCTCTTTTTTCAGCTTTGGTATTTTTTCTGTAATCAGTCCTGCCTCTTTCAAGAGACTGATAGTTAATTTAGGGAGGTCATTTTTCAGAGTTCTAACAATTTGGGTAGATTCGTCCACATAATCAGGCACAGAAAGGGGGTTGTCCAGGAGATTTTCTATGGCCTTGAGTCTAAAGATAGTATCTGTTGCCCATTTTTTTTCATAGCGTAGTTCCTTTTCAGTGATATTTAGGGCTTTAAAGCAGTCAAGAATATATTCTTTTTCTTGAGCAGAAAGTGATTTATCACGTGGTGATTTATCAATAGGGGAGAGGCAGAGGAAAATAAGGAGAAACATAAAATCAAATGCCTAAACACCTAAATGCCTATTTCTTTAACATTCTTGTAATATCATTAAATGTTACATACGCCATAAAGAGTATAAGGATTGCAAAACCTATATTCTGGATGAGTTTTAGACCTTTTTCAGACAGGGGTTTTTTTCTTATTGTTTCAATGAGAACGATCAGACCCTGCCCTCCATCAAGGGGTGGAAATGGAATGAGGTTTAATATAAAGAGTTGGATTGATATAAAGGCAATTAAGTTAAGATAGGATTCAAGCCCCCACTGTGCACTCTCGCCAATAACCCGGACAACTGCAAGGGGGCCTCCAAGGTTCTTCTTTGCAGAAACTTTGCCAGAGATAAGTTTGCCAAGAAAGGCGAGAGTCAGACCTGTTATTTCGCAGGTCTGGATAAATCCGTGTTTGAAAGATAGAATTCCTATGTGTTTTTTGCCAAGTTTCATACTTATACCGATTATTCCTACTTTTATTATGCTATCTCCAACCATCCTCTGCTGTTCTTTGGGAATGACAAATCCATTCATAAGACTATCATCTCGGAGCCATTCTATTGCGAGACTTTTGTTTGCGTTTTTTTGTATTATGTTTACCATCTCTGTCCAGGAATGCACTTCTTTATTGTCTATTTTAGTAATAATATCTCCTTTTCTGATGCCAGCTTTATAGGCAGGATGCTTTCTTGCTACTTCTCCAACTTCTGAACTTATAAAAGGGGTTATCCCAAAATTGCCATCCTCAGAATAGAGGGTAAGGAGGTTGCTCCTACCATTTCTTTCAATTTCACAGACAGCGCTGTCCTTATTTTGAATCGAAACAATTATTTCATCCCATGAGCTTACTTTTTTCCCATCTATAGTCAATATTTTATCCTTATGTTTGAGTTCTTTCTGATGACCTATATCGTCTACTACAGTGGTATTAAGCGTAGATATGCCGAGAAAAAGCAGAGCAAATGAGATTATGAGAAATGCTAATAATAGATTAAAAAAAGGACCTGTAACAATGACAGAGAGTTTGGTCCAGACATTTTTAGATGCAAATTCATCCTCTTCGCCTTTTATTTCACTTGGTTCCATGCCTGCGAGTTTAACATAGCCACCCAGGGGAATGAGTGAAAGTTTATACTCTGTTCCTCCTCTTTTTATACCAAAGATTTTAGGTCCAAATCCTACGGAGAATTCGGGTACTCGTATTCCTGATTTTTTTGCAACTATCATATGCCCTGCCTCGTGAACGACAACGAGGATAGAAAGGGCTATGATGGCGACTATTATTGTTATAAACATAAGTCTATAGTCTATGGTCTATGGTCTATAGTCTATTTCTATCAACTATAAACCATCAACTATCAACTTTTTTGCCTCCTCTCTTGCCCATTTTTCTGCTTGTTGGATGTCTTCTATTTTCGGGGTTGGGATTGATTTATGCTTATTCATTACAGACTCTATAATATTGGGTATTTCCGGGAGTGATATTTTATTCTCTAAAAATAGAGAGACTGCAGTCTCATTGGCAGCATTTAATACCGCAGGAAGGGTTCCTCCGATTTCTAATGCCTTATATGAAAGTTTAAGTGCATAAAATTTGTTAAAATCAGGTTTTGAGAACTCAAGTGTGCCTATTTCTGTGAGGTCAAGAGTTTGGACAAGTGATGGTAGTTTTTCTGGATATGTAAGTGCATATTGTATGGGAAGTTTCATATCAGGTGTTGAGAGTTGTGCGAGTATAGAACCGTCAATGAACTCAACCATTGAGTGAATGATAGATTGAGGATGAATGAGTATCTCTATTTTTGATGGTGGAAGATTAAAGAGATGAGATGCCTCAATCACCTCAAGTCCTTTATTCATAAGTGTAGCCGAATCTACGGTTATCTTTTTACCCATGTCCCAGGTAGGGTGTTTCAGTGCCTGCTCCGGAGTGATTGTTGAGAGAATTTCCTTGTCCCGAAAAGGTCCTCCAGAGGCAGTCAGAATTATCCTTTTCACATACTGGTGACTGGTATGAATGCATTGATGAATAGCAGAATGTTCGCTATCTATAGGTAGAAGTTCAGCTTCCGGTTGCTTTTTGAGCTCTTCATTTATAATGGAGCCATAAGAGACGATAACCTCTTTATTTGCGAGGCAGACTCTCTTTTTATTTTTTATTGCAGTGAGCATTGGATAAATAGATTCCACTCCAGAGAGGGCATTTATGATAATGTCAATCTCTTTATTTCTTGCGATTTCAAAAAGTGCCTCGGCTCCTTTTAAAAACTTGATTCCTTTTGACGGTTCAAACTTATCTGCGGATTCTTGGTCTGTGATACACACTATCTTAGGATTATATTTTTTTATTTGCTGTTGAAGTAGAGAGATATTTTTATGGGCGGTTATGCAAAATGGAATGAACCTCTGGCTTAGAGATTCAATGACTTTAAGGGAGTTTTGTCCTATTGAGCCTGTTGCTCCAAGTATAGCGACATTTTTCATTATCTGATGATTAGAGTTTTTTATACTCCAACTTATTTCATT
>JAUWAR010000043.1 GCA_030601965.1 bacterium
GGTAGACGCGCATGGTTGAGGGCCATGTGCCCGATAGGGTGTGGGGGTTCAAGTCCCTTCCCCGGCATATAAAATATGTAGCGGAAGGCTTTAGCCTTCCATCTGGAAACCTGAAGGTTTCCTCTACAAATGAGATATAGGAATATAAAAGAGTTAAAAGATACATTAAAAGGGATAGTTGAGTTCGGAACTAATATCAAGACAAAAGTATTAGATACCCATAGACTAAGAGAAGAAGTTATTGATAATCTAGTCTATAACGCCCTGTTTAATGAGGATAGTAGTATCAAAAATGTTTCCGGATGGTTGATATACGAAATTTCTAATCATCTTGGAATTAGACCTGCCTCAATCCAGCACTTATATGAATTGATGGGTAAAGGAGAAGTCAGTGGTTTTACCGTACCTGCTATCAATATTAGAGGACTAACATACGATGTCGCCAGAGCCGTAATAAGAGCATCCCTCAAGCAAAATATAGGTGCATTCATTTTTGAGATAGCTCGGAGTGAAATCGGCTATACCCAACAGAGACCAGTTGAATATGTGGTAGCAGTCCTGGGTGCTGTGATAAAAGAAAATTATCTTGCACCGATATTTTTTCAGGGAGACCATTTTCAGGTTGGTTTAAAGAATTATCAGCATGATCCTGCTCTGGAGATTAACACGATAAAAGCTCTTATCCAGGAGGCAATAGAGGCTGGGTTTTACAATATAGATATAGATACATCAACCCTTGTTGATCTCTCCAAAAAAGATATGGATGAACAGCAACGGCTTAACTTTGAGATTGCGGCTGAACTTACTGCTTACATTAGAACCCTGGAACCTGAAGGCATTACTGTATCAATCGGTGGTGAGATTGGGGAAATCGGTGGTAAGAATAGTACGATAGAGGAGTTTCGCTCTTTTATGAATGGTTATAGACTTGAACTTAACAAACGAGAAAAGAACATTAAAGGAATCAGCAAGATAAGTGTTCAGACTGGAACCACTCATGGTGGTGTGCCTCTGCCAGATGGTTCTATAGCTAAAGTAAAGTTAGATTTTAAAGTGCTCTTGGACATTTCAAAGGTAGCAAGACAAGAGTATGGTCTGGCAGGGACGGTTCAACACGGTGCTTCTACTCTTCCAGAGGATGTATTTGATAAATTTCCTGAGAATGGCACAGCTGAAATACATCTGGCAACAGGCTTTCAAAATATCATATATGATAGCGAATTCTTTCCAGCTCAACTAAGAGATAAAATTTATGCATACATTCAAGATAAACATACAAAAGAAAGGAAAACTGACCAAACCTATGAACAATTCATATATAAGACAAGAAAGAAAGGGTTCGGCCCGTTTAAGGAAGCAATATGGAACATACCTAAAGAAGCGAGAGAAAAGATAAGCGAAGCACTTGAAACAAAGTTCGACCTGCTATTCCAGAAACTCAATGTCCAGGATACCTTTGAGATGGTAAAGAAACACGCTGTTACTACGGACATAAGGACAGGACTTTTGCAATTCGCAAAAGTCCTGTAATTTATCTTTCTGTGCATAACAAGATAACTTCTTTAAAATCATAGAGCTATGAAAAAAGAACCTTCGCTACAACTTAGTCCAAATATGAGGTTTTTACTGGGAGTTTTGCAAGTTTGCAAAACTCCCAGTCCCCAGTATTCTCTTATGAATTATGTCACCTAATAGTCAGAAAATATTAGCCATTGTAGTTGGTGGTGGTCCTGCACCAGGGATAAACGGAGTGATCAGCGCAGCGACCATTGAAGCGATAAATAACGAGATGAAAGTAATCGGTATCTATGACGGGTTCAAATGGCTATCAGCTGGGGATATAACTCATATCAGACCATTACAGATATCTGATGTATCCAGAATCCATCTTTCAGGCGGTTCTATTATCAGGACTTCAAGAGAGAATCCGACTAATAATAAAGAAAAACTCAAAAATGTTGTCAAGAGTTTAAAAGAGCTTGAAGTTGACTATCTCATTACTATAGGCGGAGATGATACTGCGTTTACATCAAGCGTTATTGAGAAAGAAATGCGAGGACAGATTCGGATCGCTCATGTGCCAAAGACCATAGACAACGACTTGCCTCTTCCAGAATATGGGTCCACCTTTGGTTTTCAAACGGCAAGACATCTCGGAGTGAGTATTATTCAAAATATCATGGAAGATGCGCAAACTACAGGAAGATGGTATTTTGTGATAACTATGGGAAGAAAAGCTGGACATCTTGCATTCGGGATAGGCAAGGCATCAGGCGCCACATTAACCATCATCAGCGAAGAGTTCAAGGAACAATATGTCAGCCTGAAACGACTTTGCGATATTCTCGAAAGTGCTATGATTAAGCGTAAGAGTATGGGAAGAGATGATGGCGTGGCTATTCTGGCAGAGGGTTTAGCAGAACGTTTCAATCCAGATGAACTAAAGAAACTTGGAGATGTAGAGATTGATGAGTTCGACCATATAAGGTTATCAGAACTTGATATTGGCAGGATAGTGAAGAACGAGATTAAAAGACGTTTTGAAGAAAGAGGTCAGAAAATCTCTACGCCGGTGACAAAAGATATTGGATACGAACTAAGATGTGCTCCTCCAATACCCTTTGACAGCGAATTAGCAAGAGATTTAGGCTTTGGCGCTGTAAAATTCCTATTACGAGGAGGGTCTGGTGCTTTGATTAACATACAGGAAAAGAAATTAACACCTATCTTCCTCAGTGAGATGATAGACTCTTCCACAGGTAAAATAAAGGTAAGATATGTAGATACCAATACAGAATCATACGAGGTTGCCTTTAAATATATGATTAGGTTGAAATCTGAAGACTTTCAGGATAAAAAGCAGATAAAGAAACTTGCAACAACCGCAAATCTAACGCCCCAAGAATTCACTAAAAAATTCAGGTACCTGGTAGAATAACTTTCTTAGAATATTCCCTATAATCTTAAAATCCTCAAGGCGAATAAAGCAGCATTTTTTGCCCCTGCTTTACCTATTCCCATTGTTGCAACAGGCACCCCTGAAGGCAGTTCGGCTATAGAAAGTAGTGAATCAATGCCTTTAAGAGGTGAAGTCGGTAATGGCACTCCTATTACAGGAATGTCTGTGTAGGATGCTATAAATCCGGGAAGGGCACACGAGTATCCACAAAGCGCAATTACAATCTTTATACCCTTATTTTTTAGACCTTTTGCATATTCTCGTGTTTTTTCAGGTTCTCTATGGCAGGAGCTAATCACAACTTCATAGCCAACTTTAGCCTCATCAAGAACTTTTTTACATCCTTCTATATAAGGTTCATCAGACTTACTCCCCAAAACTATGCTTATATCTGGCATATCTTAACCTCCTTTCATAAGCGATTTTTATCGGCTTTTATGAAATGTCTGGGGTAACTTATTGGTAGAAATCGGGTTATCTCCTCAAGCCATTCTAAACTAAAACCCCCATACTTCATCTCATTTAATTTTCTAAAATCCGCTCGTCTTGTAGCCGACTTTGCGTCTTCTATTAGATATTTCTTATCTTGTTCTGTCAATATTCCCATATCTCTTCACCAGCGTGTTAAAATCCTCATCTAAATCAAATAAGTGAAAATACTCCTTTAATAATTCCCAATTAGTTTCATCCTTGTATTTATCAAGAATTGACTCAATATCAGCAAGTTCTCTGTTTTTACGAATTGGATCATTTGCTATTGCCTGTACCTTAAGTCCAATGATGTCTTCTAAACGTAATACCATAATAGTTAAATCATCCAATTTCCTTATTTGAGCCTGTTTTAACATCCTTTTTGAGTATTTTCTAAATGCGTGCAGAAAATCAACTCCACCAAGTGTAGATGCAGAACCTACATATTGGGATACATTTTCCGTTCGGAAGACTAATTTGTAGCCTGTCGTCTCCATTATTTTATCTAATTTCTTTAGATCTTCCCTATGCACAAGAAAGTCAAGGTCTACTGTTGTTCGGGGTATACCAAGCATCACAAGTGAGAAACCGCCTATAAGTCCATATCTCACATCTTCTTCCTCAAAATTCTTTATAAGAGATGAGAGAACCTTTTTAAACTCCATGAAAATTTTCCCTACTACCTACTTTTAGTAGCGAGGGGGTTTATTCCCCGTGTTGCCGAGGATAAGCCTCGGCGATACTTTTACTCACTTGTAACCTCAATATATCTATCCTTTTTTATTCTTTTAACTCCTACATACTTCATATTAGGAGGATATTGCACCTGATTCCCTATATCTACCACGATAATTTTATATCCAACTTTACTATCGCCTTTCAAGACAAAGCGATATAAAATAGCACCTGTCTTTTTGTGAAAAACATTATAATAAAGCTGAATCGCCCTTTGTCCCGGCACGGGTTGGAATGAATCAAACACTGCTTTACTTAACTCTCCACGGATTTGTCTACTACTCTTTGAATCAGACTCGAATTTATCAACTTGTGCTTCAAGATGCCTAATAAGTTGCTGCCGTTTCATGATACAGCAATGCTCAATTCCTCACGAATAACCTTTTTCCCTGCAAGTTCCCGTCTGCTCAATTCACGATTTGACTGAAGAATAAGTTCAACCGCTTCCTTAAGGTTCTCACGAGCTTCATCAATTGTTTTGCCTTGTGTATTTGCGCCTGGCAACTCCTCAACAAAGGCTATCCACCAATCTTTTGTCTTCTGAAATACAGCCGTAAAACTATTTTCCATTTGTCTATCCTCCTAAATTTTTAGTCCCTTTTCCCCTATATCCTTCCTATAATACATACCATCAAAATCTATTTTTTTTATCTCTTTATATACAGTGTCTATGGAATCTTTTAAGGTATCTCCAACAGATGTTATCCCAAGTACTCTGCCACCATTTGTATAAAATCTGGTGACTGGTGACTGGTGACTGGTGACTAAACGTGTTCCACTATGAAATATTATAGCATTTTCTATTTTATCAAGTCTAGATATCTCTTTGTTCTTTTCGTATTTGCCAGGATAACCTCCTGAGGCAAGAACTACACAGGTTGCAAATTTGTCTTTCCATTTTAATGAGATACTCTTGAGATTGCCCTCAATAGTGGCAAGAATGGGTTCCATAAGGTCGGATTCAAGTAATGTGAGTATTGGTTGTGTCTCAGGGTCTCCAAATCTGCAGTTGAATTCAAGCACTTTAGGACCTTCTTCTGTAAGGATAAGTCCTGCATATAATACACCTTTATATTCTGCTCCTTGTTTTTTAAGCC
Organism: bacterium; assembly: GCA_030601965.1. GTDB lineage: Bacteria > Hydrothermota > UBA3073 > JACQXS01 > JAUWAR01 > JAUWAR01. Next base: position 5,263 of record JAUWAR010000043.1, read on the forward strand.
CATACACAGTCGGTTCAAATATTTTTTCTATTATTTTACCAATATCGTTTTCATTTAAAAAAGGAACAGGACTATATGCACCCATCCCTCCGGTATTCGGACCCTCATCTCCATCGTATAATTTCTTATGGTCCTGAGAAGGGAGTAAAGGAACGAAGTCCTTTCCATCGGTAAATGCCAGGACAGAAACCTCTTCTCCCTCAAGATATTCCTCAATGACTATCGTATTACCTGAAGCCCCAAATATCTTTTTTTCCATAATTTTCTCAATAGTCTCTATTGCCTCATTTTTATTCTCTGCTATAATCACGCCTTTACCCGCCGCAAGCCCAGATGCCTTAATCACCACAGGAAATTTTACTGAATCAAGATAGGAAAGGGCAATATCTTTATCTTTAAAAATCTTGAATTCTGCTGTTGGAACCGACATCGTATTCATAAGTTCTTTTGCAAATGCCTTATCAGACTCAATAGTTGCAGCCTCTTTTGTTGGACCAAATGCCTTGTTTTTGGGGAGCTCATTTACAAGTCCCAGTGCAAGTGGTATTTCAGGACCCACGATAGTAAAATCGATTCTATTGTTCTGCACAAATTTAACAATCTCTCCGATATTTTCTGGTTTAATATCTATACATTCAGCGATTTCAGATATACCACCATTACCAGGAGCACAAAAGATTTCATCTATTAAGGGGCTTTGATTAAGTTTCCACACAAGGGCATGTTCTCGCCCCCCCCCACCAATGACTAAAATCTTCATACTCTCCTTTTTAAGAAATTCTCAACACTCGCATATGGGATTTTTACTTCTCCTATCTTCGGATGTCCTTCTAATTCTCCATGAGAATCAGAACCACCTGTGATTAAAAGACCGTTCTTTTGGGCTATCTCCTTAAATTCATCAATCTGTGAATCCCTATGAGTAGGATAAAAAGTCTCTATTCCCATAATACCATCTTTAATAAGGTCGTAAATCCACTCTTTTTGTACAAAATTACCTGGATGGGCAATAACAGGAATTCCGCCTGCAGATTTTATAACTTCTATACATTCGGATGGCGTAACAGATGCCTTTGCAACATAACAAGGTTTTCTATCCCCAATATATCGGTTAAAAGCCTCCTGAGAATTATTAACAAAACCCTTTTCGGCTAAAAGTGTTGCTATATGTGGTCTGCAAATAGCACCTGAACCTACTCGCTCTTTTAATTCCTCCATAGTGATTCTCATCCCCAAATCATTTAATTTTTCAAGCATCCTTTTTGCTCGTCCTACCCTTGAAACTTGCATATTCTCAAGAAAGTCAAGAAACTTATTATCTTTATAATTCACAAAATAACCAAGCATATGCACAGACTTGCCTTGCTTTTTGCAGGATAATTCTACTCCAGGAATTACCGTAATTCCAAAATCCCTTCCAATTTCAAGTGCTATATCTATTCCATCAACCGAATCGTGGTCTGTGATGGCAATTGTGGATAATCCCTGTTCTTTTGCCCTCTTTACTACCTCATCCGGACCAAGGGTGCCATCTGAGAAAGTCGTATGAATATGAAGGTCACAATACTGCATAAACAGATAAATACCTAAATGCCTAAACACCTAAAATTTAGGTATTTAGGAATTTTGGACTTTTAGGTATTTTGCCTTTAGTGCTTTTGCCACAGGTTCTGGAACAAATTTACTTACATCTCCTTTTCTTGAAGCGATTTCCTTTACCAGGCTTGATGAGAGAAAAAAATACTCCTCACCGGGCATAACGAATATGAGCTCTAAACCCGGGTGGAGTTTTCTGTTTATCTGAGCCATCTGGAATTCATAATCAAAATCAGATACTGCTCGTAAACCTCTGATTACTACATTAATATTATTTTTCTTTGTATAATCTACAAGAAGTCCTTCAAAACTTTCTACTTTTACACCTTTAAACCTTGGAACCGATTTTTTGACAAGTTCAGTCCTTTCTTCTAATGTAAACATAGGTGTTTTCTCTCTGTGCGATGCTACTAAAATTGTGAGTTCCTGAAAGAGTTCAAGTGCCCTTTTTAATACATCTAAATGCCCATTGGTAATAGGGTCAAATGTTCCCGGATAAACTGCTTTCATTTTTCAGTATTCTGTCATTGCGAGCGTTAGCGAAGCAATCTCATAATCCCCACTTGAGATTGCTTCGTCGCTTTGCTCCTCGCAATGACACTCAGCATCCTTTTATTTCCTCATCCCCAATCTTTCTCTTGCTACTTTTTCTATAAATAATGTATCAGTCTTAAGAAGTTTAATCTGTCTTTGGAGAACTAACTCCTTTACTTTAAGCGTCTCAATTTGGAGGTCTAATCTTATAGATTCCATTTTAAGAGAAATTATCCTTATAATCCCACACTTCCCAAAAATAAAGAAATAAGCAAAAAAGATGATAAAGAGAAAAAGGATGATTCTTTTTATCCTCCTGTATTTTTTCCACTGTTTCTCACTTTTCACTTCCTATTTCCTACTTATTTAATGCTATAGAATGCATCCTTGCCCCTAAAAATTGCGTTATCTCCCAATTCCTCTTCTATCCTCAACAGTTGGTTATACTTACAAATTCTCTCTGACCTTGAAGCAGAACCTGTCTTTATAAGTCCTGTGTTTGTTGCAACTGCAAGGTCTGCTATAAAACTTGACTCTGTTTCACCTGACCTATGCGAGATTATACAGGTATAACCTGCCTTTTTTGCCATCTCTATACAGTCTAAAGTCTCTGATACTGTGCCTATCTGGTTCAACTTAATAAGGATGGAATTGGCAACTCCTTGTTCTATACCCTTCTTAAATATCTTCACATTTGTAACAAAGATATCATCCCCTACTATCTGAATTTTGTCTTTCAATCTTTTTGTAGATGCTTTCCACCCTTCCCAATCACCCTCAGCAAAGCCATCTTCTATGGATATTACAGGAAAATTCTTTACTATCTGTTCATAAAAACTTAAAAGTGCTTCCATTGAGACACTCTTTCCTTCAAACTCATATTTTCCACTCGCCTTAGGCGAGTAAAATGAACTTGCCGCACAGTCAAGTGCAATATATATATCCTTCCCCGGTACATACCCAGCGGATTCAATTCCTTTAATTATAAACTCTATGGCGGATTTATTTGAAGAAAGATTTGGAGCAAAGCCTCCCTCATCACCCACGCCTGTGGAGTATCTTTCGTTTTTCAATAGTTTTTTTAAAGAATGAAAGGTTTCAGCCCCCATTCTGAGAGATTCCTTGAATGATATTCCGACAGGCACAATCATAAACTCTTGAATATCAAGATTGTTATCTGCATGAACTCCACCATTTATTACATTCATCATAGGCACAGGAAGGGTTCTTGCATTTGTTCCTCCTATATACTGATAAAGCGGGAGACCGACCTCATCTGCAGAGGCGATACAACAACCCATAGAAACTCCCAGTATAGCATTTGCCCCAAGTTTGGACTTATTCTCGGTCCCGTCAATCTCAATTAGTTCTTTATCTATTGCAATCTGGTCAGTAGATTCCATTCCAACAATCTCTTCGGCAATAATATTATTCACATTGTCTATTGCCTTTTCCACGCCCTTACCGTTATATCTCTTTTTGTTATCTCTAAGTTCAATTGCTTCTCTTACTCCTGTTGATGCACCAGATGGGACCTGTGCCCTTCCAAGAATACCAGAATCAAGAATTACATCAACCTCAACAGTTGGATTCCCTCTTGAATCCAATATCTCTCTTGCATAAATATCAATTATCTCACCCATAAAACCCCCTAAATTAAGTATGCAGTAAACAGTAAGCAGTATGGAGAAAACAACCAAAAACCACCTACTCCCTACTCCCTACTATCAGTTATTCTAAATCCCATCATTTTTCGTCTTTTAATTGCTCTCACGGAAAAAAGTCCTGTAAAGAATCCTGCTATATGTGCAAAAAATGCAATATTTGTTCCGTGAGCAAACATAGAATTAAATATCTGAAGAATTATCCAGAATCCAAGAAACATAAAAGCAGGCACCCAGACCATCCTTATAAAAATAAATATAGGAATAACGGTAAGAACTCTTGCACCTGGATATAGAATGAGAAAAGCACCCATTACACCAGCGATAGCTCCTGATGCTCCAACTGTTGGTAGTTTTGAATTGGGAGTTAAAATAATCTGTGCAATAGATGCAGCAATGCCACACCCTATATAAAAAAGGATAAATCTTCGCCTGCCAAGCCATTCCTCAATATTATCACCAAATATATATAAAAAGAGCATATTACCAATCAGATGTAGCCACCCACCGTGTAAAAATATAGATGTTCCTATTGTAAAATAGACAGGGTAAGAAACAAATGGTTCAATGTCCTTGTAATGGGTTATCTCATACGGAATACAGCCAAATCTTTTAATAAAATCAGGCATAGCCCTTCCAAGTGAGACTTCATAGAAAAAGATAGCCGTATTTATGAGAATGAATAATATTGTGCAAATAGGGAATGTCCTTCTGGGTATATTATCTTTTAAAGGAAT
>JAUWAR010000127.1 GCA_030601965.1 bacterium
TTAAAATATAATAATATTATGGGGGCGAATTGGGTTCGACAGGGATAAATGAGGTAAGAGATGCATGCCGAGGCACTCACACCTCGTAAAAAGTGAGTTCTTTGAATAACTGGCGAATATGCGCCTGTAATGGCTTCATAAAGAAGCCACATCCTCTGGACTCTTGCCTCTGGGGTCCGGTAAGGATGTCATAAATAGAGGCTTGTCTTTCTTTATTGATTCTGGAAAGAAAGATGAAATTCAACAGAACCTGGCTCTTTTGAATCCTACCTTACGGAGTCAAAAGTAGCGAGATTAAAAGTAAGGAAAAGCATGTAGTGTCTCTTATCCCAGTGTTCCTGGACGCGGGTTCAATTCCCGCCGCCTCCAGTAATTTTGCAAATCTAAATGATAGAAATATTGAAAAAAACAGAAGAAGGTTTGAAGACAATCGTTGAGTTTGAAAAAGACTGCTGGATAAATATTTCAAACCCCAATAAAGAAGAATTGGAAAAATTGAGTCAGAAATTGAATATTCCTCTGGACTTTTTAACAGACCCATTGGATATTGACGAGAGAGCAAGAATTGAGGTGGATGACAACTGCACTTTAATAGTCCTAAGAATACCACAGTTAGATGAGAATAATATAGAAGTTCCATTTACTACAATACCTCTTGGTATAATACTTTCCAATGATTTCATCATTACTGTCTGTTGCAAGACTGCTAATGTTATTTCAGGTTTTATTAATGGCAAAGTAAGAAACTTCTTCCCAGCAAAACGGGCTCGGTTCATTTTACAAATCTCTTATAGAACATCTTTACAATTCCTAAGTTATTTGAAAGAAATTAACAAAAAAACAAATATAATTGAACAAGAATTGCATAAATCAATGAAGAATGAAGAACTCATAAAATTATTGAATATAGAGAAAAGTCTGGTTTATTTTATAACCTCGTTAAGGGCAAATGAACTTATGCTGGAAAGACTTCAAAAGGGAACAGTGCTGAAGATGCATCCTGATGACGAAGACTTACTGGATGATGTAATTATAGAGAATAAACAGGCAATTGAGATGGCTAATATCCACAGTAATATTCTCAGTGGAATGATGGATGCATTTGCCTCAGTTATTTCTAATAACCTCACTGTTGTGATGAAGTTCCTTACCTCAGTTACCATAATTCTGATGATTCCAACATTGATTGCGAGTATATACGGTATGAATATAAATCTGCCATTCCAGCGTTCGCCTCACGCTTTCTTTATTACAATGAGCATCTCAGTCGCTCTGTCAGTAACTGGTATATTGATTTTTATAAGAAGGAAGTGGTTTTAACTCCCTACCCATTATGTCATTCCGAACTTGTTTCGGAATCTCAAATATAGATGCTGAAATAAATTCAGCATGACATTCTGTAATATGAAAAATAGAGAAAACGAAGTAGCGAAGCAACTTGCAAATATCTTTAATAAAATAGCAGATGCACTGGAATTCAAATCTGAAATACCTTTTAAGATAATCGCATATAGAAAAGCTGCAAGAGTTCTAAATGACCTTACAGAAGATATAGAAGTCCTCTGGGAAGAGAATAAACTTAGAACCATACCGGGAGTGGGTGAAGGGATTGCTAAAAAAATAGATGAATACCTGAAAACAGGCAAGATGAGAAAATATGAAGAAGCCCTGAAAAATATCCCTTCTGGCTTGCTTTCTCTTCTCAATATTCAGAGTATGGGTCCAAAGACCTTGAGACTTGCACATAATAAACTTGGAGTTAACTCAAAAGGAGACTTGGAAAAGGTAATTGAAGACGGTTCTCTTGCCAAACTGCCTAATATGGGAGAGAGGAAAGTAGAGAATATTAAAAAAGGACTTAAAATATTTAGTGCTCAAGAAAAGAGGATTTCAATTGGTGTCGCTCTTCCACTTGTTGAGAATGTTATTAACTGGATAAAAAAAGGAGCAGTAGCCGCTCCGATTTCGTCGGAGCGTATAGAACCTGCTGGTTCCCTTCGCAGAATGAAAGAAACTATCGGAGATATTGACATATTGTGTACACCCACCTACCATCTGTCGGGCAGGGGCAAGAATGGAACGAAAATTATAGAGCATTTTACGAATTTCCCAGAAACAAGCAGAATTCTTGCCAAAGGTGAAACAAAGGGCTCTATTATTGTAAATCAAAGATACCAGATAGACCTTCGGGTAGTTAAAGAAGAGTGTTTTGGTGCTGCACTTCAATATTTTACAGGTTCTAAATCTCATAATATAAAACTCAGGTCTATTGCTAAAGAAAAAGGGCTCAAGATATCAGAATATGGAGTGTTTGATGGTGCTAAAAAAATAGCAGGCGAAAAGGAAGAAGAGGTCTATTCTATACTGGGACTTCCATATATCCCTCCCGAACTCAGAGAAGATAGAGGTGAAATAGAACTAAAGACTATACCTGAACTTATCAATTATGGAGATATTAAAGGAGACCTCCATATTCACTCAAGGTATTCAGATGGACAAAACTCTATAAAAGAGATAGCAGAGTTCGCAAAAAATATGGATTATGAATATATAGCAATCACAGAGCACTCAAAGTCTGCAAAATACGCAGGAGGTATTGACGAAAAGATATTAGAACAAGAAATAGAGGAAATAGAGCAAGTAGAAAAAGAATGTGGAATTAGGATATTCAAGGGAATAGAATTGGAAATCTTGAATCCGTTAGCTAACGGACTTGATTTTGATGATAAGATATTAGAGAAACTTGATATTGTGATAGGTGCAGTTCATACATCCTCAAAAAAAGATATGACAGAGGCAATCTGTGCTGCATGTTGCAATTCCAATGTTGATATCATTGCTCATCCAACAGGCAGACTCATATCACGAAGGGAAGGCTATAAAATTGATATATCAAAGGTTATAGAAAAGGCGGCATCTACCAATACGGCACTTGAGATAAATGCCTATTATGATAGACTTGACCTATCTGATATAAATGCAAGAAAGGCAAAAGAGAATGGGGTAAAGATAGTCATTAATTCTGATGCCCACAGTACAGTAATGCTAAAAAGCATGAGATTTGGTATTGGAGTGGCGAGGAGAGCCTGGCTTTCAAAGGGTGACATTCTAAATACTTTAAGTGTAGAGGAATTAGAAGATTGGTTCAAAAATCACAAAAGATAGTGAAGTGGGCCCGGAGGGATTCGAACCCCCGACCTACTGATTATGAGTCAGGTGCTCTAACCAGCTGAGCTACGGGCCCGTGGGGGATTATAAAGAGTCAAGTTTTTCCACAGTCTTTTTGAATCCCGTTTATACTATGATATAAATTTTTAACCTGTCAAGATTTTTGTTGACAGATTCCCCAAATAGTGATATTAAAAAACCGTTTATGATTGAGAAAGTAAAAGAGAC
>JAUWAR010000048.1 GCA_030601965.1 bacterium
CCCCCACTTAGCCCTGTCTGCGGGCTCCTTTTCTCTCAGCCCAGCTACTGGAAATAGATGGTGGTACTGTCGCGCCTGAAGAGTCGTCCTTGAAGCCGGGGTACCCTCTTTGATATCCTCAGCATTGCCTCTCAGAGACAATAATAGAACAGCTCGTGCCAATCTGTCTCTATATGTAGGCCACCTACTATGGACCAGTAAATCCTTTTTGGGTAAAGGATATTTAGCCTCATTGAAGCAAGGAACTTCACTTGCTTTGGCTTTTCCCAATACCACCTTTCTTATCATTCGATAATCTTGTAAGATAGCAGTGGGTACGGCTCGATCATACCGTTCAGTAAAAAAGGACCTCCACAGATACTTCCTAAGGAAGTTTCTTGTGTTCCCTCTTTCGTCTGGTGTTTCCGGCGCTTCTGTCCAAAGAGCGGCCAATGGCGCAAGCACACTTTCTATTGGTAAGCGAGCTCTATCAAAAACTCGCTCTCCCTCCAGAAACTCAACAAGGTCTCTTGTGCCTTTGAGAATTTTGGGCCAATTATCATCAAATTTCTTTTCTAAATCCATAGAGAAATACCCTCTTTGATTGGGCAACTTGTCTTGTAAAAGAGCTGCAACAGATAGAACTAGACTGGATGGATCTATATAATAAATGATTTCAGGCACTGAAGAAGTTAGAGATGATACTAAGTCGTGGAGAGATTCTTCAGCTGCCTCTTCGAGCTGTGCCACGACTATATCAAAAGCAGATAATCTCACAAGCGTTGTATTTAGTTTTATAAAAACTTCGACAGCAGTTTCCTTTGACGTAGTCGAAGGTAAAGAAAGAAAGGGAAGATTAAAATTAGCAAGTTCGTTCCTCTCCTTCATAATGATTTTCATAATCTTCAATTGGGCACGCACATCACCTTGAACAGCTTCTTCTGCCCATTTTTCAAATTCCTGTTTATTGTCTGGATTAAAGACTCTAAAAGGAATTGACAGTTTTTTCCAACACTCTTTTGGTTGGTCTACCCACAAAGGATGTTTCTTTCCGTTCTTTTCCCATCGTGTAATCCCATATACTTCAGGTTGTTCTGGATTCTCTAAACCAACTATGTATGTCCTATCTGGATAGTCGTCATTTAGGGCTCGCCATATAGCTGTCAATCGCTGTTGCCCATCCAAAAGTAATTCATGAACTTTCCCTCCCTTTTGGGGTGCTCCTGCAATTGTGCGGGACATGAATTGTGGCTTTCCTCCTACCTCTAAGACAAGCGTAGAACCGGTGGGCAAGTCTCTTATTACACTTGTAAGAAAATCCTCTACGACACTTGGTGGCCACGCTTCATAACGTTGAAAGCGAGGTAAGAGAATTTCACCTGTTCGAACTTTTCTCAGCCAATCCTCTATATGACGATTTCTGGCTTCCATCTTCTATCACCTCCTTTTGTAACTTACGATAACTTGTTTGTATCTACACTCAACTGTAGACATACCTCTATTCAAACTCTTTTTCATGATACAACACTTCTATCAAAAAATCAATTTTTTTATTAGCTGTCGGATGTAGCAGGATGTAGTTCCAATATCCTATCCATCCTAAAAACCCGTTCTTCTTTCCCCAAATGGCAGAAGGCTATGAGATACTCTGTTCCGTTGTATGCGTTTACCTCAATCGGTTCTACAATACGCTCTGTTTCATAGCCTGATGCATTTCTGTATTTTATAAACAACTTTTTCCTACTCTCCATAGCTTCACTGATTACAGGTGGTGGTGTTATCTCTTCTATTTCTGGAAATGGAATACTGCCACCTTGCAAGTCCAATAACTCTCCAAGAGTCTTGACTTTCAACTTTGTCATAAAATATTGAAACATTTCTTTAGTGATGGTGACATCTTTTAAAGCCCTGTGTTCCCCATCAGTATCTATTGCCAGACAATCCGCAATAGTTTCCAAAGAATTACCCGGAAATTTGAAATGTCTTCTTGCAAGAGTAAGGGTATCCACAACAAGATTATCAGGAATCCCCAGTTTTGCCCTCCTAAGATGCTTGGTAATAAAACCAAGGTCAAACTCTGCATTATGAGCAATTAGGACAGTTCCTCTGATAAATTCTAAAACTTCACCTGCAATATCCTCAAATATAAGTTCATCCTTTACCATTTCATTAGTAATTCCATGTATTTCAATAACATTCTCTGGGATTGACCGCTCTGAATTTACCAGTTTGCTATATGAAGCCAGTTCCTTATCTCCACAAAATTTCAATAGTCCGATTTCACACATCCTGTGACCAAGATATGTCGCCAGTCCTGTGGTTTCTACATCCAGGCAGGTAAAAGTTACATCACTAATAAGTTTATTACGCAAGTTATTCAATATTATCTAACTCACTTTATCGGGGTTAGAAAACCCCTCCTACAGATGTAGGGCAAGGCTTTAGCCTTGCAAACAAATAACAGCAAACCTGAAGGTTTGCCCTACAATTCATTCACAAATTTTCTATCACCGCCGTCGCATATTCCAAACTTTTCCTCTAAGAATCATAAATTCTCCTTATCATCTCCAGTAGAGGTATTAGAAAGTTCTACTATCTCCCGGGCAAGACTATCTATCCGTTTTATTTCCTCTTCTATATGCTTCAGGTGCTTTATCTCCCCTGAGTTTTCTGTCTCTTTTAACTTAGATTTTAGATAGCGAGTGGTTAACTCAAGTACATCAAAGGATTCTCGCAATTGTTGAGTAATAATCTCGGCGAATTTTCTCCTGGATTCTAATCTTTCCAATGTTATTGTTTCTTCAAATAATTCTTTCCTAATCCGTTTAATGAGTATCTCTTTGTCTATAATATATGCAACGGTGAGAAATAAGAGGATTGAAAAACCAATTAGATAGACCTTCAGAAGGTACATTTCTTGAGCCCATTTTTCTGGCGCTATTATTAGGAGGTCAAGCACGACATAAATAGTTAATGCTATTAATATGATTAAGAGCATTATCCATAATGCCCAATCCCTTCTGTCTATGCGTCTTAAACGCACCCCATTATGTTTAGCTTCTTCCATCATAGATTTCTCCTCTCTTTACCTCAAAATTACCAACAAGACCTCTACAATTGTCTCCCTATTAAGAAATATTATTCTAAAACAAAGCGATTGTCAAGATATAATCACACGATTTTATGTTTCCATTTGCCCATACTAAACCACCCTACCATAACTATTCCTTCCACTACAATAGAAATAGCAACCGCCAGCCATATACCGATGGTATCTAATCCACAAATTTTAGTGAATATAAGTGCTAAAGCAATTCTTACTCCAAGCTGTGCAATTCCTGTAATAAATGCGGGCGAGACAGTATCCCCAGCCCCATTCATAGCATTACCCAATATTATAGAGGGAGCCAAAAAAATATAGCTCAATGTCACTATGTGCAAAAAACTAACCCCCATTCTCACAACTTCTGGATTAGTATTGAAAATCTTAATAAGCCCCGGTGCAAAGATAAAAAATAGACTTCCCACAATTACCATAATCAAGTCATAAAATACAAGTGCTATCCATGCACTCTTTTCAGCTCGCTCAGGTTTTCCTGCCCCCAGATTCTGACCCACTAAAGTAGCAGTTGCAAGTCCCAAACCAAATCCTGGCTTCATCACAATCATATTAATCCTTATACAAATTCCATAAGCGGCTACTGCATAAGTCCCATATAAAGCAACAATACCCATTACAATCAAGCTCGACACACTCCTGAACATTGGTCTTATAAAACCAGGTACAGCTATCTTTATTATCCGCCACATTATCTTAAAATCCAGCTTGATTTTCTTCAAATTAATATGTATATTTGAATACCCACGCACCAAAACCCACAATACAATTAGCATCCCTACCCCTCTTGCAAAAACAGTAGCATAAGCAGCTCCTCTCACTTCCAATCTGGGAAATATCCAGATACCAAATATTAACAAAGGGTCTAATATCAGGTTTAATACTGTAGATAGAATTAAAATCTTCATTGGAGTTACCGCATCTCCAGCACCACGCAGGATAGCACTTCCCTGGAACAGGACTAACATAGTGATTGAGCCAACAAATATTATTCTTATATAACCAACGCTTAGTTTCAGTACCTCTTGCCTGGCGCCAATCAGACGCAAAAGTGACTCTGCAAAGATTGTACCGAATATAGCTAATAACACAAAAATTACTCCTCCTAAAATAAGTGACTGCATAGCTACATTATTAGCCTGCTCTATGTTCTTGGCACCTGTAAATCTCGCTACCATTGCCGTAGTCCCGACAGATAACCCTATTGCTGCTGTTATAATGAGCATCATTATTATACCACTCATAGACACTGCTGCAATCGCCTCAGCACCAAGTTTACCCACAAATATCATATCTACCACATTAAAGAGAGTCTGCAGTATATTGCCTATCATCATTGGTAAAGCCAGTGCCCAAACGCTCTTAGGGATACTACCTTCAGTAAGTTTGCGTTTTGGTTTATACGGGCTATCTGTATTCACAAAAGATTAAAAGTTAAAATTAGGGACAAGTGATTTATAAGAGTTTTGCAATCCTGGTAGTCTTTAATCTGTAGCCCAGTCCTTTAGGACTGGGAATAATGGAATTTTCTCTTCTATTTTTAGGCCATTTATGGCCTTTCCAGTGCTCTCTGTGATTTCAGGGTCCTCTGTGATCAGAACATCTTTCCTGGATTCAATATATTATTTGGGTCAATAGCACCATTGTTTAATGCAATCTCTCCAATTTTCTTTCTATTATTTATATTTAACGCAATGGGGGGGGGTGTCAAGTAAATTCAAGATTGCTCATAAAGTTTTTGCACAAGTTGCAAATCTATCCATGCCTCTTTTTTCCATGCAGGATGATATAAAAGTGCAGCAGGATGATAGGTGGGAATGAGTTTTGCTTGCTTGAAGATATAGACATTTCCTCGTATAGCCTTAAAAGGTGCATCTATTCCTAAAAGTGTCCAGGCACTATGCCTGCCCAATGCAAGAATAATCTCTGGTTTTATAAGTTCAATCTGTTTTTCAAGATATGGTTTGCAGACAGCAATTTCATCAGGTTTGGGGTCACGGTTATGAGGTGGACGACACTTTAAGATATTTCCAATATAGACATCTTCTCTTTTTAGATTAATTGCCTTTAGCATTTTTGTGAGTAATTTACCTGCCTCACCTACAAATGGTTTTCCTTGAATATCCTCTTCTCTTCCCGGTGCTTCACCTACAAGCATAAGTTTTGCATCAGGGTTCCCTTCGCCAAATACTACATTATTTCGAGTTTTGTGAAGACTACACTTGGTGCATTTTCCTACCTCTCCTTGGAGGTCATCTAAATTCTTTATATCTATATCGGGAGAACTGTAGGGCAAACCTTCACTTCGTGACTTCGTATCGGGTTTGCTTTTTTCTTTTTGTGCAAGGCTAAAGCCTTGCCCTACAGGTTCTGGTTTTATAATTTCTGGCAATTCTTTCTCAAGATAAATTACCTCTGTACCAAGAAGTCTCTCAGTTTCAAGATACTCTTTTGTGAGTTTTATTATCTCTTGGAGACTTTCTTTCACGAAATTATTTGGGTTTGATAAATCAAACCCCTACGAGTCTATTCATTACCCTCTCTGCCGCCTCATGCTTTGAAACTAATGGAAATTTTTCTATATTGCCTTTTTTATCTATTAGAATCAGTTTGCACTCATCAGCACCAGGAGTGGATATATCATTTGCAATTATGAGGTCTAATTTTTTATCTTTCAGTTTTTTCTTTGCATTCTCTATTAAATTCTCTGTATCAAGTGCAAACCCTACGATAAAGAGTTTTTTCTCTTTCTGCCTCACTGCTTTGAGTATGTCATCAGTTTGTCTCAATGCAAGGCTAAAGCCTTGCCCTACTTTCTTGACTTTTGATATAGAGGGAGATAAGGGAGTATAATCAGCAACTGCCGCTGACATAATTAAAATATCGACATTTTTTACTCTTTTTAATACTTCATTCTTCATTTCCTTTGCAGTTTTGACTCTTATTAGATTTCCTGAGAAAGTTAAAGTGTCAGATACAATCCCGCTGATAAGGGTTGCCTCTGCCCCTCTTGTTTGAGCTGCCTCTGCTAAGGCATAGCCCATTTTTCCAGAGGACCTGTTAGAAATATACCTTACAGGATCTATATCCTCCTCTGTTCTCCCAGCAGTGATAAGAACTCTTTTACCCGCAAGATCTTTTGAAGAAACAAGAATTTTCTCACAGAATCCTACTATCTTTTCTGGCAAAGGTAATCTTCCTTTGCCGATTTCAAGGTTCGCAAGTGCTCCTTTTTCAGGCTCAATAAAATAATATCCAATAGACTTTAATTTTTTGATATTCTCCTGCAAGATTGGATTTTTCCACATCTCTTTATTCATAGAAGGAGCGAATACACAAGGTGCCTTTCGTGCAGAAATTATTGTTGTGAGTGCATCGTCTGCTATTCCACAGGAGACTTTGTTTATAATATTATAAGTGGCAGGGACAACAAGAATCAAATCTACATCTTGAAGGTCTATATGTATAGGTGTTTTTCTGGGAGTAAAAAGGTCGGCTATAACTTCATTGTTTGAAAGGGTTGTTACTGAAAGAGGAGTTACAAAATGTTGTGCGTCTTTGGTAAGACACCCTGTACAATCTGTGCCCTTTTTTTTGAAAACCCTGATGACTTCAAGTGCCTTATATGCAGATATACTACCTGTAATGCCAATGAGTATTTTGTGCATAAGTCTTGTTCTGTCATTGCGAGCGTTAGCGAAGCAATCTCATCACTTAAGATTGCTTCGTCGCTTTGCTCCTCGCAATGACACGCTGTTTGCAAGGCTAAAGCCTTGCCCTACTTATTATTCCCCGAACTATCTTCTTTATGCTTTTTAAAGAATGAATTAATTGCCTGGAGGCTAAATTTCGTCTCTTTATCCTCAGATACCTCAAAGAGTCTCTTTCCCTCTTTGCACATTTCTATAATTGCCTCGTACTTATTGTCCATATATTTCCATATGTCCTCTACCCAGGGCTCTCCTACATTCTTTTTGTTTTGCATTGTTCCACCTTTATTATAGATTCCACCATCTCTACAGTAGAATCTAAATTTTTATTGATAATTAAATAGTCAAATTCTTTTCTATGTTTCATCTCTTGTTCTGCGCTTTTAAGCCTTGTTTTAATAATATCTGGAGAGTCTTTACCCCTTTTGAGTAGTCTCTTTTCCAATTCTTTTATTGAGGGTGGTAAAATAAAGATAAACACACCATTAGGGTATATCTTCTTTATTTTTTGTGCCCCCTGAATATCAATATCCATAAGCACACTCTTTCCCTGTTTTAAAAAGTCTAACACAGATTCTTTTGGTGTGCCATAAAGGTCGCCGTAAACTTCAGCCCATTCGTAAAGTTTCCCCTGGTTAATTCTCTTCTCAAATGTTGGTCTATCCAGGAAATAATAATCCCTGCCATCTATTTCATTATCCCTTTTCTTTCGTGTTGTGCAAGAAATAGAGTACTCAACATTTTTTAATCTCTCTGATACGGCTTTTGCAATTGTGGTCTTTCCTGCTCCAGAAGGTGCTGAAATAACAATTATAAATGGCTCACAAGACATTTTCAAGTTGTTCCCTTATATCTTCAAGTTCCTTTTTAATCTGTATGCAGAGAAGGGAAATCTCTGCATCCTGTGCCTTTGAAGAAACTGTGTTTATTTCCCTTCCCATTTCCTGAGTGAGAAAGGTAAGGTTTTTCCCACAACAAATTTCAGAGTTTGAAATAATCTCTTTAAACTTTTCAAGATAGATGCTAAGTCTTGTAATTTCTTCTTCAATGCCTACTCTTTGTGCCAAAAAGGCAATTTCCTGTTCAATTCTTTTGCCATTTGTCTCTACCATGAGGCGTGCCTCTTTCAGTGAACTAATATTCTTTTTAAGTCTTTTCCTCATATGCTCAATGTGTTTAGGAACTTTCTTTTTTATATTAGAGAGTGCTTTTTGAATAGAGGTGAGCCTTTTCTGGAAATCTTTCTGAATTTCTTTGCCTTCCTGTTTTCTTGCTTTAATGACCTCACGAGTCGCTATATCTACTGTTCTTTTAATATCCTTCCATAGAAAAGGTTGGAAGGCGGGTTCTCTGAGTACTCCGTTAAATGTAAGAAGTGTTTGAACAGAGACGCCTTCTTCAATGTTCAACTTCTTTTTTAAATCTTTGATTCTATTATACCATTTTTTGGCACAATCTATATCCAGATGGGGCACAGCATCAGTCTTCTCCTGTGCTGTAACTTTAAGTGTAACAGAACCTCTTATAACTTTTTCCCTTAACCCCTTTATTATCATATCCTGGCAACCAGAAAGTTGCGTAGGAATATTTACAGAAATACTGAAGAACCTGTGATTAAGAGTTCTTATCTCACAATGGATATTTTTAGAGTCACAACTTCCATATCCTGTCATACTATAAAGCATTTTATAAATACCTAAACACCTAAATACCTAAATATTCGGCAATGTCTTTCTTTAGGTATTTAGGTATTTTGGACTTTCAGGTATTTATTATAAAGGTTGCTGGTCCTTCATTTACACTATAGATAAGCATTTTTTCGCCAAATATTCCAGTCTTTATTGGAACCTTTTCAGATTTTAGAGAATTAACAAAAGTATTATAGAGTTCATATGCACTATCTGGAGGGCAGGCGCTATCAAAACTGGGTCTATTGCCTTTTTTACAGTCTGCACATAATGTGAACTGAGAGATACCAAGAACCTCTCCTTTTGTCTCTTTCACAGAAAGGTTCATCTTACCTTGTGCATCCTCAAATATTCGGAAATTAGCACACTTTTTAGCCAGATATTCTGCCTCCTTATTGGTATCGCCCTGTTCTATGCCAATAAACAAAAGGAGTCCTTTACCAATACTTGCAACAATCTTTCCATTAACATCGCAAGATGCTCTTTTGACTCTCTGGACAAGAACCTTCACATTTCTGTCATTGCGAGGTCGCCTTAGGCGGCCGAAGCAATCCCACTACTGACATACAGGG
>JAUWAR010000091.1 GCA_030601965.1 bacterium
CAACCTCTTTACCTTCAAATTTAGATATTTTTTCAATAAAAACCATAAAATAGTGGTCTAGTGACTAAACAACTAAAACTAATACTATTTGTTGTCCACTCTGTCAATAAAAAACTTATGTGGGATAGAAAAATTTATGGAAGAGGAATTTGTCTTTGTTTTTTCTTGACAAGTCCTATTTCTTTAGACTATTTTTCGGAAAATGATAAAGATATACTAATGGATGAAGAAATAAATATTATTGATTATTTTAGAATTATTAAGAAATGGTGGTTGGTCATAGCTATCATCTTTTTTGTAAGTGTACTAACGACTTTCATTATTAGTATCAGAATGCCAAAATTATATGAAGCCACTGCCACTGTTCTCTCTCAAGAGGTTTTAACTGAGAAGGGCGTGCTACTTACTTCAAAACTCCCTTATATTCTCAAGGAAGAAGTAGACTTATATAGTGGAGGGGGACCATCTCAACTTATAATAGCACTTCTTAAATCAGGAAGAATGGCTGAAGATGCGATAGAAAGATTTAGTCTTGAGAAACTTTACAGTAGTTCTCATAAAAGTGAAATAATTAAGAAGGTAAAAAAGAGAGTAACTACTTTAATGTCGAAAGAGGGTGTTATCTCTGTAAGAGTAGAATCCCCTGACCCTAAACTCAGTGCAGATATTGCGAATTTCTATGTAGAAAATCTGGATAAGTTAAATCAGGAACTTGAAATCTCATCTTTAAAGCCCCTTGTTAAAGTTCTTGATAGGGCTATTCCTCCGTCATCGCCCTCAAACCCAAAAATCAAACTTAATCTTCTAATATCAGGAATACTTTCAATCTTCATAGGCATTCTACTATCCTTTTTTCTGAACTATGTCCAGGAAGAAAAGTCTAAAAGTCTAAAAGTCTAAAAGTGAAAAGGTATTGTAATGAATCCCTTGCGAATCACACGACCTTTAAGATTGGTGGAAAATGTGATTTTTTTTATATCCCTCAAAGTATTGACGACATCAAGAAGATTCTTAAATTTGCAGATGGAATCCCTCTTTATGTAATTGGTAATGGTTCAAATTTGCTTGTAAGAGATGAACACATAAAAGGAATCGTTATAAAAATTGGAGATAGCACATCCTCTGGTCGCAATTTATTAAGTAATATAGAAATAGATGGAGAAGTTGTAAAGGCTGAAGCAGGGATTAACCTTGGAATTCTTTGCTCTTGTTTGGCTGATAAAGGGCTTTCTGGACTTGAGTTTGCGGTAGGAATCCCTGGAACACTTGGAGGAGCAATATATATGAATGCTGGGTCAAACCACGAAAGTATTGGAAATCTTATAGAAAAAGTAAAAATAATGACAAGAGATGGAGAAATAAGATGGTATTCCAAAGAACAACTAAAATTTGGATATCGGCGGAGCTCATTTTCCGCCAAAGGCGGAAAATCGGGAATCATACTTTCTACAGTGCTTAAACTTCAAAAGAAGAATCCCAAGACTATTAAAGAGAAGATGGAAAAAGTGTTTGAAAGAAGAAGAACTGCACTTCCGCTTGATTTCCCATCAGCAGGCTCTATATTCAAGAATCCCATAGGAGATTTTGCGGCAAGACTTATAGAAGATTGTAATTTGAAAGGTCTAAAATCCGGTGATGCGATAGTCTCAGAGAAACATGCAAATTTTATTCTTAATACAGGCAATGCAACATATAAAGATGTCTATTCTCTGATAACAAAGATAAGAAAAACTGTAAAGGGTAAATTCGGAATTTTACTTGAACTGGAGGTAACGATATGGTGATTAAAAACTTAGATAAAATCAGTGTATATGCACATAAGATACTGAAACCTTACCTTAAGAAGTTATTAGAAATCCATAAAGATAACATCAAGTCTATTGTCCTTTATGGAAGTGGCACCTCTGAAGACTTTGTTCCCAAGAAGTCAAATATAAATCTTATTGTTATATGTGAGAAGATTGATTTTGATGACCTAAAAAAGAGTGTGCGGATTGTCACCAATGGAATAAAAAAGGGCATTATCGCCCCGTTATTTTTTACACCTAAGCACATAAGAACTTCTCAGGATGTTTTTCCCATTGAGTTCCTTGAGTTTAAAGATAATTACCTTGTTCTTTATGGTGATGACCCATTTACTGAACTCCACATTAATGAGGAACATCTTCGACTTGAATGCGAGGAGCAGATTAAAGGTAAACTCATAAGAATAAGACAGGCTTATCTTGAAACCAGCGGGAAAAAAGGTGGGATAAGAAATCTTCTTATTACCTCTTTAAATGGAATTATTCCTCCAATAAGGGCTATTTTGCGTCTTTCTGCCAAAGGTAGATCCGCCTCTGGCGGAAAGGATATAACTCCACCAAGAAAAAAATCTCTTGTGCTTGAAAGGGCAGAAGAACTTATTGGTATCGATAGAGAGGTTTTTACAGAGATGCTTTCTATTAAGAAAGGGCAAAAAGTCTCCATACATAAACTTGAGGATATTTTCAAGAGGTATCTTTATGAGATTGAGAAGATTGCAGTTTATGTGGATAGATTATGAGTTAAATGTCAAAAATATTTTTGGGGTTTTGGATTTAAGGCTTGATTCGACATTAAGATTTCAGGATTTAGAATTTTAAAAGATATGTCTTATATTCTTTTTTTCTTATATAGTTATCTCTTTGGAGGTATTCCATTCGGGTATATTCTTGCAAGAATTTTTAAGAAGATAGATATACGAGAATGTGGCAGTGGGAATATAGGTGCTACAAATGTCATCAGGGTATGTGGAAAAGGTATTGGGATTCCTGCCTTTATTCTTGATATTGCCAAAGGCTTTTTTCCTGCTTATATCGGTGCAACCTATGTAGATATAAATATAGGAATATCTGCAGGGCTTGGAGCTATAGTAGGACACATATTTACTCCATATCTTAAAGGAAAAGGGGGCAAAGGAGTAGCAACAGGACTTGGTGTTTTTATTGCCCTTGCCCCTATACCTGTTAGTATTGCTTTTGGTGTGTTTCTTATTGTTCTCTTCGCAAGCAGGTATGTTTCTCTTGCTTCTATGTCTGCAGCAGTAGTGCTTCCAGTAGCAATTGGTATCATAAAAAGGGATTCTCTCTCTCTTGTCATTTTCGGAGTAGCGGGATGTTTGCTTATAATATTTACTCATAGAACAAATATAAAGAGATTAATCAAGGGTGAAGAACATAAATGGAGATAGGAAATGGGTATTAAATTTATTTCAACAGGAAGATACTTGCCAGATAAAATTCTTACCAATTTTGATTTAGAGAAGATGGTTGACACATCAGATGAATGGATAAGAACAAGGACTGGTATAATAGAACGTAGGATTGCAGAAGAAAGTATAGCAACCTCTGATATGGTAACCTTTGCGGCTAAAAAAGCCCTTAAAAAGGGAGGACTCTCTCCCGAGGATATAGATGGAATTATTGTAGCAACAGTAACACCTGACAATTTTTACCCTGCTACTGCCTGCTGGGTTCAAAAGCAGTTAGGAATAAAGGAATTCCCTGCATTTGACATAAGTATTGGTTGTCCAGGATTTCTCTATGGACTTATTGTCGCTCAAGGACTACTGAGAACCGGTGAGTGTAAAAGGATTCTTCTTGCTGGTGCTGAAACTATGTCAAGGGTTGTGAACTGGGATGATAGAAATACTTGTGTGCTATTTGGTGACGGAGCAGGTGTAGTAATTTTAGAGAACAGTAACGATGATTCTGATATTCTTGCCTCTAATTGGGGTGCAGATGGTTCATTAGGGCATCTACTTATACAACCTGCAGGAGGAACAAGAATGCCTCCAACTCATGAAACTATTGATAAAAAACTGCATAGTGTATCAATGCAAGGATTTGAAGTTTTTAAGCATGCAGTAAGATGGATGGCTAAATCTGCTGGGCAGGCTCTTAAAAATGCTAAACTTACTGCTCAGGATATAGATGTTTATGTGCCTCATCAGGCAAATATGAGGATAATAGAGGCTACCATAGAAAGGGTAGGAATACCTATGGAGAAAACTATAATTACAATTGATAAATATGCAAATGTTCCAGATGCCACAATTCCGCTCTCTTTAGACTGGGCACTTGAACAAGGGAAGATTAAAAGAGGCGATATCGTCCTTATGAACACCTTTGGTGGAGGGTTTTCTTGGGCATCCTGTATTGTGAGATGGTAAGACTCTAAAAAGTGTCATTCTGAGTAAAACGAAGAATCTCATTTGAGTGTCATTGCGAGGAGTCCGTCAGCTGACGGACGACGAAGCAATCTTGAGTGATGAGATTGCTTCGCTATCGCTTGCAATGACAGCAATCGAAGGTTCGGAATGACAAAGCGAAAGGAGAAGATAATGGCTATTATCATTGATGGAAAAAATCTTTCTATTGAGAAAGTTCTTTTAGTAGCACGAAATTTGGGAAAAATTGAAATTTCAAGGCCTGCAATGGAAAGTATCCGTAAATGTAGAGATATCCTTGAGAAGAAGATACAAGAAAAGGCTGTGATGTATGGTGTCACAACAGGTATCGGAGAACTCTCGGAAGTCATTTTAAGCCCAGAACAGGTAGAAAAGTTCCAGAGGTATTTAGTTTACAGTCATGCAGCAGGATATGGAGAACCAGTTCCAATAGAGGCTGTTCGGGCTGCAATACTTAGTAGAATTAATATGCTGTGCATGGGGCATTCTGGCATTAGACCAGTTGTTGTAGAAACACTGGTTCAAATGCTAAATAGAGGAGTATCTCCTATAATGTGTCAGAAAGGCTCAGTTGGAGCATCCGGTGACCTCTCGCCTATGGGACAAATGGCTCTTGTCCTGATAGGAGAAGGGGATGCCTTTTATAAGGGCAAGAGGATGAGCGGGAAAGAGGCAATGAAGCGTGCAGGAATTCCAACTATTACCTTTCATGCAAGAGATGGGCTGGCTACTATTAACGGTTCTAATGTCGTAACAGGTATGGGTTGTCTTCAAATTTATGATGCGGAGCGATGGCTTAAGACCTCTGAAATTGCGGCCGCAATGACACTTGAATCGCTCAATGCTAACATGATGGCATACGACGAAAG
>JAUWAR010000078.1 GCA_030601965.1 bacterium
CATGGGATGTCACGAGATACTTGGAAAAGATACTCATCTAAAGGTTCCTGGTATTACGAAATAACTGATCAGGGCTATAAATACAATATGACAGATATTCAAGCATCTATTGGCCTGTGCCAATTAAGAAGATTAAATGAAATGCAGAGAAAAAGGGAAGAGTATGTAAATATGTATAATGAGGTTTTCTCAAAGGTTGAAGAGATAGTTGTTCCTTATGTTAAAAGAGATATTAGACACTCGTGGCATCTCTATATTATCCAAATAAAACCAGAACTCTTAAAGATTAATAGAGACGAATTTATTGAAGAACTTCGCAATGAAAATATTGGAACCTCTGTTCATTTCATACCATTACACCTTATGCCCTTTTATCAGAAAAGTTTTGGTTTTAAAAAAGGAGATTTTAGAGCGTCTGAATCTGTATATCAAAGAGTTATCTCCTTACCCCTATATCCAGGACTTACACCAGAGGATGTAAAAGATGTGATTAAGGCGGTCATGAAAGTGACGACAGAGAACAGAAAACAGAAATTCTGACTTCTGATGACATGAGTTTTTATGAGAAATATGGCAAACGTCTGTTGGATATAATAATATCCAGTACTGGTTTAATATTTTGTTCCCCCATTTTTGTAATTGTAATAATTTTAATAAAGATAGGGAGTCTGGGACCTGTTTTTTTCTGTCGAGAGCGTATAGGCAAAGGAGGAAAGATATTTAAACTAATTAAATTCCGCACTATGTTGATAGATGAAGAAAGTTACAAACATCAATTTACACCTGGGAGTAAACAACGAGTTACTATAGTAGGCAGGATTTTGAGAAAAACTAAGATAGACGAATTACCAGAACTTATTAATATATTAAGAGGAGAAATGAGTCTTGTTGGTCCAAGACCGGAGGTCACAAAGTATATCCGCTATTACAATAAAAATATTCTTAGCATTAAACCTGGAATAACAGACTTTGCCTCCATAAAATATAGAGATGAAGAAGAACTATTGGCTCTGAGCGAATCACCTGAGCAAACTTATATAGAAGAGATACTACCAGATAAGTTAAAGATGAATACAGCTTACTTAAGTAAAATTTCTTTATGGCAGGATTTGAAAATACTACTACTTACTTTTTATCAAGTAATTAAGAAGTGAGCACCACATAAAAAAACGAAGCATTAAAATCTTGACAGATGTTGTTCTATTGTGCTATTTTAAATAGATGGGCATCAAAGATTCTTTCAGACACGCATTTGGAATAGACGAGAAAGAAGAAGGTTTAAATGATGAAGAGAAAAGAGTTATAGAACTCATTGCAAGGGGAATTATAGAAAGAAGGCTTTCTGCACCTGCTGTAATGTTTCTTGAATCTGTAAAGCCTCTTAACTTTATAGGTTCACAAGCAATGGTTTTCTTGCGACCTATAATTGCTGCTATATTTCCAACAAAGACTTATGATACAATTGAAAAGATATTGGAAAAGAGAAAAGGGATAGACTATCTTCTTGAAAGAATAGAAAATATTGAGGGAGGAGACAATGCAAAAAGAGATTAACACAATTTTAGCCACTGATTGTGGGAGTACTACTACAAAGGCTATACTCATTGAGAAAAAAGATGATGAGTATAGACTGATAGTAAGAGGCGAATCTCCAACTACTGTTGAGGCGCCATTTGAGGATGTAACAAAGGGCGTCTTGAATTCAATAAGAGAGGTTGAAGAACTTACTGGAAAGACTATCCTTGATGGCGAGAACATTATTAAACCCCGCAAGAATGATAAAGAAGGTGTTGACATTTATATTTCTACATCCAGTGCGGGTGGCGGTTTACAAATGATGGTGGCAGGTGTGGTAAAGTCTATGACAGCAGAATCAGCTGCAAGGGCCGCACTTGGAGCAGGTGCAATTGTTATGGAGACGATAGCGTCTAACGATGGGAGACTTCCTCACCAGCGAATAGAGATTATGCGGAAACTCAGACCTGATATGATACTACTTTCTGGTGGTATTGATGGTGGAACCATTTCTCATGTAGCCAGTCTTGCAGAACTTATAGGTGCAGCAGAACCACGCCCGAGATTTGGGACAGGTTATAGCCTGCCAGTGATATTTGCAGGCAATAAAGATGCAAGAGAAATTATAACGAAGAGTCTTAAAGAGAAAACCGCCTTTTCTATAGTAGATAACTTAAGACCAACTCTTGAGAGGGAAAACTTGAGGCCTGCAAGAAATGAGATACACGAACTATTTTTAGAGCATGTGATGGCACATGCTCCGGGTTATAAAACACTTATAGATTGGACAGATGCCCCAATAATGCCTACACCTGGGGCTGTTGGAAGCCTTGTAGAGATGGTAGGAAAAAAGGAAAAAATAAATGTAATGGGAGTGGATATTGGAGGTGCAACTACGGATGTCTTTTCTGTGTTTTCAGAGACTTTTAACAGAACAGTATCGGCAAATCTTGGAATGAGTTATTCAATATCAAATGTTTTGGCTGAGACTGGAATAAACAATATAATGAGATGGATCCCATTTGAAATGGATGAAAAAGACTTAAGAAATATGATTAGAAACAAAATGATAAGACCTACTACTATTCCTCAAACCTTACAGGAACTACAAATAGAACAGGCGATAGCACGAGAGGCTCTCAGGCTTGCATTTGAACATCATAAATCTATGGCTGTTGGACTTAAAGGGGTGCAGAAACAACGGACTATATCAGATACTTTTTCTACTGATGTAGGTGCCGAAAGTCTGATAGATATGATTGGACTCTCTCTTATGATAGGTTCAGGTGGTGCACTTTCTCATGCTCCAAGACGGGTTCAGGCTGCACTTATGATGATAGATGCATTTCTGTTTGAAGGAATAACAAGACTTGCAGTTGATAGTATATTTATGATGCCGCACCTTGGCGTGCTTGCAAAGGTTCACGAAAAGGCTGCAATAGAGGTATTTGACAAGGACTGTCTCATTAGACTTGGAACCTGTATTGCCCCTGTGGGGACTGGTAAGGAGGGAATACCTGCTATTACAGTAAAATTAACCACGGAAAAATTAACTACGGAAGAAAAGACAGTGAATTTTGGCGATATAGCACTTATACCACTTGAGGGTAAAGAAATGTGTGAAATAATTCCTGCAAAGGGATTTGACATTGGAGAAGGCAGGGGAAAGAAAATAGAACAGGAAATAGAGGGTGGTGTTGTTGGAGTAATTATAGATGCAAGGGGAAGGCCATTTACACTGTTAGAAGATAATAAGAAAAGAATAGCAAAACTTCAGGAGTGGTTAAAGGCATTGGGTGTTTATCCGGAAAAATCTTGAAATTTTGAGACAACAAAGAGCAGTATAATCGGCAAGAATCTCAAGTCAGGTATTTACTTTCTGAAAGTTGAGGGCTACAAGCCAGTGAAGGTTGTGAAATTGAGGCAAGGAGGTTAAATGGCATATGCATATACACCAGGACTTAAGGTATCTGAATATACAAGAGTTAGAAAGGAGAGACGTCTTCCTTTAAAAGGACAGGTAGTTGCTTGGCAGGCTGGAGAAGTCAGTGCAGAGACTGTAGTTGCAAGGACACAACTTCCAGGTGATGTGGAACCCTTAAATATTGCTGGGCTTTTAGGGGTCCCGCCAGAAGATTTAGATTTGTATCTTGTGAAGAAAGAAGGAGATGAAATCAAAAAAGATGAACCTATTGCCCAGACAAAAGGTCTTTTTGGATTATTTAAGAGTGTTGTTAAATCTCCGGTTGATGGTTCTATAGAGAGTATTTCTAAAATTACGGGTCAGGCGATATTAAGACATCCTCCAATGCTTGTAGAGATAAATGCCTATATTGATGGCATGGTAACGGAGGTCTTTGAAAACGAAGGAGTAGCAGTTGAAACAGATGCCTGCTTTATCCAGGGAATTTTTGGTATAGGGGGTGAAATAAATGGAATTCTTGCAAGTTGTGCAGAGAATCCGTTTGATATCGTGACACAGGAGATGATACCAGAAGATGCACATAATAAAATCTTGATAGGGGGTTCTCTTGTAACACTTGATGCTTTAAAAAAGGCAATAAAGAATGGTGCTAAAGGCATTGTTGTTGGTGGTATATCAGATAGTGATTTGAAAAATTTCCTGGGTTATGAGATTGGTGTTGCAATTACAGGGTCTGAGGAAAAGGGTATAACTCTTGTTATTACTGAGGGATTTGGCCCTATGAAGATGGCAGATAAGACATTTAGACTATTAAAAGAACATATAGGAGAAAAGGCATCTATGAATGGTGCAACCCAGATAAGGGCAGGAGTCTTAAGACCAGAGATTATAATTCCACTTAAAAAAGGAGAAAAGGAAGAAGTAAAAAAGTCACCTTCAACAGGACTTGAAATTGATTCTCCTGTCAGAGTTATAAGAGAGCCATATTTTGGGGCAATTGGAAAGGTTACTGCATTGCCACCCGAACTACAAAATATAGAGACAGAGGCAAAAGTAAGAATTCTTGAAGTAGAACTCTCGGATGGCAGAAAAGTCACCATCCCCAGAGCAAATGTGGAGATGATAGAAGAGTAGGAAGTAAATGACGAAATCCGAATGACGAATAAAATTTCAAATCACAAAAGCCAATAGCCCACAGCCAAAAATGACCATTCCAGAGAATATAAGAAATAAAGTAAAAGAGATAAGAAAGCAGATAGATTTTCATAATTATAGATATTATGTTCTGAACCAACCGCTTATCTCTGATTATGAATATGATATGCTCCTTAAAGAACTCATCAGCATTGAGAAACAATATCCAGAGACTATTAGCCCAGATTCTCCAACACAAAGGATAGGGGAACAACTTACAGGCGGTTTCAAAGAAGTAGAACATAAAATTCCTATGCTGAGCCTTGATAATACTTATTCTAAAGAAGAGGTAGTGGAATTTGATAAAAGGATGCAACGAGAACTCGGTAGGCAAGCCGAATATGTAGTAGAACTTAAAATAGATGGACTTGCAGTCTCTCTTATCTATAAAGATGGAGTGCTTGTTCAAGGTTCAACAAGAGGAGACGGAGCAGTTGGTGATGATATCACTCATAATATAAGAACAATAAAGTCAATACCTCTAAGGGTCCTTACAGATGACCGTGAAATTATGGATATAGAAGTCAGGGGAGAAATATATATGCCTATTGATACTTTCAGGAATCTTAATAAGGAAAGAGAAGAGAAAGGTGAACCACTTTTTGCCAATCCACGAAATGCGGCAGCAGGAACAGTTAAGCATCTTGACCCCAAAGTGGCATATTACAGAAATCTTGATATATTCATTCATACTGTTCTTTCTGAAAAATATCAAGCCCATTATGATGCACTTATAGCATCAAATAAAATAGGGTTTAAGGTCAATCCTAACATGAAACTCTGTAAAAATATAGATGAGGTCTTTGATTATTGTGAAAGCTGGAAATCACGGAGGAATAAATTACCTTATGGTATGGATGGAATGGTAATTAAGGTTAATTATTTTGAAGACCAAGAAAAATTGGGGACAACCGAGAAGAATCCAAGATGGAGCATTGCTTACAAATTTCCTGCACAACAGGTTACAACGAAGGTTGAAGATATAGTACTTCAAATAGGAAGAACCGGGATAGTAACTCCAGTTGCAATATTAACACCTGTGAAGGTTTCAGGTTCTACGGTATCTCGCGCCACCCTGCATAATTTTGATGAATTGGCGCGAAAGGATGTCCGAGTCGGTGATACAGTTTTCATAGAAAAGGGAGGAGAAGTAATTCCTGAAGTCGTAAAAGTTGTTCTTGAAAAAAGAACGGGTAAGGAAAAAAAGGTAGAGATTCCTAAAAAATGTCCTGTGTGTGGAAGTAGACTTGTCCGACAAGAAAGAGAAGTAGCAATAAGATGCGACAATACAAGGTGTCCTTCTCAGGTAAAAGCAAGAATTGAGCATTTTGC
>JAUWAR010000080.1 GCA_030601965.1 bacterium
TTAATCTTACTCTTATTATCTCTTGAGACCTTATAATCTCTCTTTTCTCTATAAGGGCTATTTGGGGTGGCCAATATTTGTCGTTATTATATATAGATTTATCCTTTACATCTTTTTCAATAAGGGACGAAACTGGGGGAATGTTTACCCTTGTGAGTTCTTTCTTTTCCGTGTAGGTAACAGTCAACCGGGCATCACTATTAGCAGGTATTCCGATAACAACACTTTTATAAGGAATTTGAGGTTTTCCTGGTCTTTCTTCTATAAAAGTATTCTCAATGAAGATTTGAGATTTGAGATTTGAGATTTGAGATTTATTTATAGCGGGGGCATATAAAAACTCAAGACCTTTTTCTGTTGATGAGACAAGGGTAATATCAGATGGATGTGAGATGTGAAATGTGAAATGTGAGAAGTAGAAAATAAGTAGTAAGTAGCAAAACATCAAATACCTAAAAGTCCAAAATTCCTAAACACCTAAAGAAAAACCTATCGCGTATTTAGGCATTTAGGTGTTTAGGTATTTGTTTTGGATTATTCTTCTAACTTATCTGCCTCATCAATAAGCATTATTGGAATATCATCCTTTATATGATAGACGAGTTTACATTTATGGCAGATAAGCTTATCCTCATCAGGTTTATATTCAAGGTCTCCCTTGCACTGGGGACAAGCAAGAATCTCAAGAAGTTTTTTATCTAACATCTCAACCTCCTCCGATATTAGTTATTGCGTGTTTGAGTTTGTTGAGTTTATTGAGTTAAACTCAAATGTCAAGATATAATAATAAAAAATTAGAGGGATTTGGTATATTGGCAAGTGATATAACCCGATATTTTCTCTATTATATTTTTATTAGGAAGTTCAATCCAATAGACCTCTTCCATTTTTTTAAACCATGTCATTTGCCTTTTTGCATATCTTCTTGTGTTTCTTTTGATAAGTCTTATCGCTTCATTAAGAGAGATTTCACCATTTATATAAGTTATCAGTTCTTTATATCCAAGCCCATTTAATGAATTAAGAACAGGACTGTACCCCTTTTCAAGAAGCCATTTTACCTCTTCAACAAACCCTGATTCTATCATTTTCTCTACCCTTTCATTTATTTTTTTGTAAAGGAGTTCTCGGCTTGTAAAAAGACCAATATATATAGGACGACAGTTAAATGGAGCCCTCTCTCTTTCTAATAAAGACATAGGGACTCCAGTTAATTCATATACCTCAATAGCCCTGATTATTCTTTTTCTATCATTTTTATGAAGTTTTAGGGCTCTTTTTCTATCTATATTTAAAAGTCTATTATAAAGCACATCTGCTGTTTCTTTACTTAATCTCTCTCTTATTTCAGTGTTTTCTGTGGCAATTTCAGTGCACTCTGTGTCAAAGAATCCTTGTATGAGGGCTTTTAGATATAGCCCAGAACCACCAACAACAAGTGGGATTTTCCCATTTTTATAGATATCTTTTATTATTTTTCGTGCTTGTTTTGCGTAAGCCCAGGCATTATAATCTTCATCCGGGTCAATAATATCTATCATATAATGTTTAATTCTATTTTGCTCTTCTTTTGTGGGTTTGACAGTGCCAATATCCATATATTTATATACCTGCATAGAATCACAGGAGACGATTTCAGCATTGATTTGCTCTGCAACTTTTATACCTATCTCAGTTTTACCAATGCCTGTGGGACCTAATATTATAGGAAGGGAAAGCAACTTATCTTAACCTATAAATAAATGTAATGATACCACTCTGTATCTCTTGAGGAAGATTTGGTGGAAGTTTTTCAAACCTCCATTGCCGAAGTGCATCAAGGGTGATTTTATTAAAGACTTCTCCTCCTCTTTTCACAATCCTTATTCTCTGTATATGTCCATCAGGAGTAACGAAGAGTTCGTAGGATACCTCTGTCTGAATATTGTAACCCTCTGGATAGGTGGGTATTACTTTATTGATGACCCTTCTTTTTGATATTTCTCCTGTAATGGTGTAGAGTTTTGATTCTATAGCGTCTCCCAGTGAAGGTGTCTCTTTGACAATTTCTTGCTCTTGCACCATTTCAGAGAAAGGTTCTTCTTTTTCTGTGGGTAGTTTTTCTGGAAGCCTGCCTTCATGTTTTGTCTCTGGAAGACTGACTTTTTCTTCTTCTTTAGTTACCGAAAGAGGCTCTTGTTCTGGAACAGAGGCTCTGGCTGGGGTAAGTAATCCAACTTCAATAAACTCTGGTGTATAAAACGATAGATTAACTGGCATAAACAAGAAAAGAACTGCTAAAACGATATGGATGAGGATAGAATAAAAAATGGCGTTTTTCATAATTTCTCCCAATGCTTAAGCACCAAGGTTATAAGTCTCAATCCATTTTTAATATCTTTGATACTGGCAATTCCAACAGGCGAGTGGATGTATCTTGATGCTATTGCAAGAACACCACTCGGCACACCCTCTTTTGTTAAGGCTATTACTGCTGAGTCTGCAGCACCGATGCCAGGTCTTTTGAATTGATAAGGAATATTGTTATCCTCTGCTGTTTTTACAAAGAGTGAAACTATCTTTTTATCACATATAAGTCTCCTATCACTGATTGTAATTACAGGACCTGCGCCAACCTTTGGGTACCGAGGTAGGTCTTTTTCCTCTGGAAAGTCTCCTGCTGCTGTGCCTTCAAGAGCAATTCCATAGTCTGGAGAAATCCTATATGCGGCAACCTTTGCACCTCTCATGCCAAGTTCCTCCTGAACAGTAAATGCCCCTATAATAGAGACAGGAAAATCCTCTTTTAAGACTTCTATAAGTATGGCACATCCAAGTCTATCATCAAATGCCTTGCCTTTTATGATATCGCCATTCCTTTGAAAAGTAGCGTCAAATGTAACATAATCACCAAGTTTTACATATTTTTCTGCATCTTCTTTGCTTCCTGCACCAATATCAATATAGAGATTAGTATGTTCTACTACCTTATTTCTCTCCTCTTTTTTCATAAGATGAATTGCCTTTTTGCCTATAACACCCTTGATTTTATCCTTTCCTATATTCACAACCTTTGCCGGAAGCACCCTGTCATCAATACCACCAACCTTTGCAAATTTAAGCATCCCTTTGTCTGTAATATGAGTTATCATTAAACCTACTTCATCCATATGTGCGGCAAGCATTATCTTTGGACCTTTACTTCTGAGGTGATTACCTCCTTTTTTATAGGCGATGAGATTACCAATAGTATCCACCTCTATTTTATCAACATAGGGTTTAATCTCTTTTCTTATATATTCCTTGACCTGTTCTTCGTTTCCAGAGGCACCACTTAATTCCGTTAACTTTTCAAGATTCATCTTTTATATATTCTATTATAATTCTTGCTGCCCTTTCAATATCCTTTGTATTTATTGTTTCTACCGATGTATGCATATATCTTAAGGGAAGACCTATAAGTGCTGTAGGTACACCTGCTCTTACAAGTTGCATATTGCGTGCATCTGTGCCAGTTGGACCTGGTGCAGGTTCAATCTGATGGGGAATGTCCTGTTCTTTTGCTATTTTAGTGAGTTTTTCAAACAGAGAATTTGTTATATTTGGTCCACACACTATCGTAGGACCCTTGCCAATCTGGAAGTATGTACCTTCTTTAAGTCCAGGTGAATCACCATGTGTTACATCTACACAGATTGCACTATCAGGGGTTATATGATAAGTAGATGTGATTGCCCCAAGTCCTGTGGTTTCCTCTCCACAAGCCGCTACACAATATACATCAGCACTATGTGAAATCTCCTTTAATCCTTTTAAAACTTCAATAATAACGGCTACACTTGCCCTATCATCAAGTGCCTTTGAACTGAATAGATTATTCTTTAACTCAACAGGAGTTCTTTTAATTGTAACAGGGTCACCGATATTTATATTTTTTTCTATCTCTTTCTTTGTCATTCCTGTATCAATAAATAAATCCTCAATCTTTATAGTCTTTTCTGGTTCTTTACCTCTTAAATAATGTGGAGGGATAGCCCCAATGACACCATTTATTTTCCCTTTAATGAGCACCTCTTGAGCAGGAAGTGTTGCATAATCTATTCCACCTGTTGTTGTAAATCGCAAATATCCATCGTCTTCTATCCTGGTAACAACAAGTCCTATCTCATCCATATGTGCCTCAACAAGAATCTTTTTATTGCCTTTAAGGTTTCCTTTTTTATATCCTATCACATTACCTATTTTATCTATTTTATAGTCTATCCCTATTTCTTTTAACAGGTCAATTATTACTGTCCGTATTTCGTCCTCAAAGCCAGATGCACCGCTTGCTTGAGTAAGCCTCTTTAGGAGTTCAATATTCATTAACATTGATTCTATCTCAGAAAAATAGAAAAGTCAAGAAAAAATTATTCTATGACCATAAGCACATCTCCACTATTAACAGGTGCCCATTTATTTGCCCTAATCTCTTTTACTGTACCGTCTTTTGGAGCTTTTAATTCGTTCTGCATCTTCATCGCCTCAACTATTATAACTCCCTGACCCATCTTCACTGTTTCGCCCTCTTTTACTTCAATCTCTACTACAAGACCAGGCATAGGTGCAGTAATATGAACTTCTTGCCCCTGTTCAGTCTCCTGCTCAAGTTTTTCCAAACCCTGAATTCTCTCATCCTCAACCTCCACTTTAAATAATTCGTCATTTACTGTCCCGCATATAAAGTTATGTGCGGGTTCATCATCAATAGTAATATCATAAGCCTTGTTTTTGAGTATCAGAGCGAAATGCGAAGGAGTGCCTACCTGGGTAATTGCGACTTTTAGAGACTTGCCATCAAGTGATACTTTAAAACCATTACCTTCCTTTTCTACATTCACTTTGAAAGTGCGATTATTAACTTTAACAATATACATAAATTTTAATGTCTCAACATTGCCTGTCTGGCTACGAGTCTCCACTTGCTATATTCTTGTCTATGTGCTTTTTTGATGCCGATAGCCTTCTCTTCTTTCATGAATTTTCCAATAGCCCCTGCTATGGCTGCAATTTGAGGTGACGCCTTCTCTTTCTTTTTTATAGGAACCGCACTAATAAATTTATCTACAAATGTTGTATCATAATCACCTTTAATAAAATCTGCGTTTTGCATAACCATTTCATGAAACGGGATACCTGTTTTAATGCCTCTTATCTTGTATTCTGACAATGCTCTCCGCATTCTTGATATAGCTTCCTTGCGCGTAGGAGCCCAAACAAGCAACTTGGCAATTAAGGGGTCATAAAAGATTGGCACTTCAAAACCCTCAAATATTCCACTTTCAATCCTCACGCCAGGACCACCTGGTTCTATCAGTTCTGTAATTCTCCCTGTAGATGGGACAAAACTATTATCAGGGTCTTCGGCAGATATACGACACTCGATAGCCGCACCAGAAATATTTATATCTTCTTGTTTAATTGATAAATGTTCACCTACGGCAATATGAAGTTGTTCCTTTACAATATCTATTCCGGTAATAAGTTCAGTAACAGGGTGTTCAACCTGTAGTCTTGTATTCATTTCCAAAAAATAAAAGTTCCTATTTTTGTCTATCATAAACTCAACTGTGCCTGCATTTGTATATTTTGATGCTTTAACTGCCGTGATTGCCGCATCACCCATCTTTTTTCTTAACCCCTCTGTCATTATTGGAGAGGGTGCTTCCTCTATCATTTTTTGATACCTGCGTTGGACAGAACATTCCCTTTCACAGAGGTGCACTACATTTCCATAATTATCTGCTATTATCTGGAACTCTATAT
>JAUWAR010000058.1 GCA_030601965.1 bacterium
CTGCTCGGAATAAGGCGAAGGAAAAGGGAGTAAAGATGAATTTCATTGAAAATGATATGAGAAACATATCCTTTGACCAGGAGTTTGATGCGATAATTAACATGTTCACCTCTTTTGGCTTCTTCAAGAAAGATAAAGATAATATCAGAGTGCTTAAGAATGTATTAAATGCCTTGAAACCTGCTGGCAAATTCCTATTAGATATTATAAATAAAGATTGAATTATCAGAAATTACAAGGAGAGGGACTGGCGGGAGATTGGCAAATGTTTAGTGCTTGAGACCCGTAAGTTTGACCTTGCAACAAGCATTAACTATAGTAAGCAGATAATAATTCAAGGAGGAGAGCGAATTGAGAAAGATTTTTCAGTCAGGCTATATTCTTTTCATGAGCTAAAATCGATGCTTGAATCAATGGGTCTTAGTGTAATTGCATCCTATGGAAGTTTTAAAAAGGACACACTTACATTTGATTCTATGAGAATGAAGATTGTTAGCCAAAAGATTAAATGAGCATATTATTGATGAGTATTTTACTCACAAAAGAAAATTGGCATCAGTTCTCTCTAACCCCTTATATCTCATCCCGATTCCATCGGGATCTCAAAACTTTTTGGACACACCTAAATGCCTGAAATTTAGGTGTTTTGCCTGCCTGCCACAGGCAGGGATTTTTGGACTTTTAGGTAGTGGTAAGTTTGGAAATCTAAAGTCTTCAGTTACATATCAATGAAGGGAGTTCACTTAATCTGCTTATAGTCAAATCAGGCAGGGGTAATCCTTCTGGATAAGGTTTGCCATCCGCATCAAGATAGATTGCAAAAAGACCTGCACGCTTTGCACCTAATACATCAAGGTCAGGCCTATCACCTATATGCCCGGTCTCTTCCTTTGTCGTCCCAATCTTCTGAATAGCCGCCTCAAATATCTCAGCCCTCGGCTTTCTTAATCCAAACTCATCAGAAAATAGAAAAACATCAAAATAAGAGAACAGTTCAAATTTTTTGAGTATCTCTCTTAAAATCTCTCCATGTGAGGTATTACTTACAATACCAAGTTTAATACCCATCTTTTTTAACTCTTCAAGAGTCTTTTTTGCGTCTTTTTGAGGCACGATGTCTATAGAAAAAAGAGGAGAATCATAAGCCTCTCTGAGTCCCTGTATTGCAACTGAAATTCCTAACCTTTCCTTGATTCCGTCAGGGATTTCTCTGGAGCTAACCTCTACATCTTTTGATGTGCGAATCTCATGGGCTTCTCTTTCTATATCCTCCATTGCCTTGACCAGGAGTTCTGCTTTTATATCAAAGCCCTTATCCTGAAACACCCTCAACATCTCCTGAACCCGCAATCTTTTCAATTTCTCCTGTTCTTTTTCACTACCAAAGACTACAAGTGTGAACCAAAAATCAAAAAGTAGGGCTTTTAACATAATATTTTCCAATTTCTATTTTCTTAATTTCTGCTTTTTAATGCACTACTCCGACTGTCTTTGGCTTGATTACAGGTATTAAACATAGAAATCTCAACACACCCTCTCCCCTATTCTTGAACTGATGCTCGCTATTGCCTTCTACAAATACTACATACCCTTGTCTAAATTCATACTCCTTACCCTCATATACTAATATTCCCTCTCCTTCAAGCACAAATACCTCATGCTCATAAGGGTGACTATGTAATGGTGTAACACCTCCCTTTTGAATCTCAAACATCCTCATAAAAAACCTCTTCGCATCATCTTTTTCAGATATGAGCCACCTTACCTCAACTTTCTCTGCTCCTTTCATCTCAACAGGCTCATTTGCTATATCTTTATAATCTAATATCTTCATAATAATCCCCCATTTTTTAACTCTCAACTCTTAACTTTTAACTTTTAACTATCTCTATTCCCCTTTCTCAAATTCTCTCAACTCCTTTGCCATCTCGTCTAATCTCTTGTTCACAAGATAGTTCACACTACTTTTCTTATAAGTTCCATCTTTTCGGCATTCTCCAGCCTCTACCCCTGTCAGTATCTCAATTCCCTCATCAATTGTCTTGATAGGATATATATGAAATTTTCCTTGTCTTACAGCCTCAATTACCTCCTGTTTTAACATAAGATTTTTTATATTCTGATGGGGAATTATTACACCCTGGTCACCTGTAAGTCCTTTTGCCTTACAACAAGTATAGAAACCCTCTATCTTTTGATTTACTCCTCCAATAGGCTGAATCTCTCCTCTCTGATTAACAGAACCCGTTACTGCAATATTCTGCTTTAACGGCAAATCCGAAAGACTTGAGAGTATGGCATAAAGCTCTGTGCTTGATGCTGAATCACCCTCAACCTCATCATAGAGTTGCTCAAAACAAAGACTTGCAGAAACCGAAAGCGGTTTATTATGAGCATACTTCCCACCAATATAACCTGTGAGTATCATCACGCCTTTTGAATGAATCTTGCCACTCATCTCTGTTTCTCTCTCTATATTCATCACACCTGCTTTTCCAAGATATGTCCTTGCTGTAATCCTTGATGGCTTGCCAAAACTATAGTCTCCAAGTGAATATATAGATAACCCATTTACCTGACCAATTCTCTTATCCTCTGTATCAATCATAATTGTCCCCTCATCAATAAGTTCCTGAATTTTCTCTTCAATCATATTTGACCTGTATTCCTTTGATTCAATTGCTTTCTCAACCTCTTTATCAGTTACAAAATTTATTCCATCCTTTTCTGCCCAGAAACTTGCTTCAGATATAATATCTGCAATATCAATAAATCTTGTAGATAGCTTTTGCTGGTCTCCTGTGAGCCATGAACCATATTCAACTACTTTTGCTACCCCTGTGGGGTCAAAGTGTTTCAGTCCATCCTCTTTGCATCTCCTCGCAATAAAAGCCGCATACTTGGAAATATTCCCTTCATTCCTCTGCATATCTATATCAAAGTCCGCCTTGACTTTAAAGAGTTTTCTGAAGTCCTCGTCATACTCGTGAAGGAGATAGTAAATCCTCCTATTCCCAACAAGTATAACCTTTACATCAGATGGGATAGGCTCAGGTTTTAGAGTAACTGCAGGAATGGTTCTAAACTGTTCTCCTATGTTCTCTATCCTCAGTTCCTTGTTTCTTATCACCCTTTTAAGAGTATCATAGGAGAAATAGTTTAAAAGCACATCCATTGCCTGAAGTATAAGAAACCCTCCATTTGCCCTATGAAATGCACCTGGTTTTATGAGACTAAAGTTTGTGACCATTGCTCCAACTCTGGGTTCATATTCTATCCTTCCAAAAAGGTTATAATAAGTCGGATTATTCTCTATTACAACAGGAGCACCTCCGAGGCGGGCCTCTTTCCTATTGCTATTATCTACAAACAAATTCACCTTATATTTATCAAATGGAGAACCCTCTGGAGCCTGACCTTGGAGAGGATGCATAGGCATCAAAGCCTCTCTTTTTGGAGATTTGAAATCTTCGGTATTCCTTATTATATCTTCTTTAACCTCCTTCAGGTAATTTGTCACCTTGGGATAATCCCTGTATTTTCTTTCTAATTCATCCACAAGATGCCCTATCGCAAAAACCGTTACATCTTTATCTATCTTCTCTATCTCTTCTTTTACCTTCCTCTCCATCTGCTTAATCAAGCCAAGAACCCTATTTATCTCATTCTTGAGCTCTTTGTCCTTCCTCTGAATCCTTTCCTTCTCCCCTTCACTCAATTTAGCATAATCTTTTGGGTCAATAGGTTTCCCATCCTTCTCAGGTGTTGTCATAATTCCAACAGGCGTTTGTTGAAGCAAAAAACCCACTTTCCTCGCCTTTTTCCGAGTCTCGGATAGTTCCCTCTCCCTCTCTGCTTGAAACTTGGTTACAATTGTATTTTTATGTCTCTCATATTCCTTGCTTTTAAAAGCTCCCCGAATCGCAATCTTCGCATCTTTGAGCAACTCCTCCATATCCTTCACAAATATCTTACCCATCCCTGGCTTTAGACTTATATTAACTGGCCTATCCGGCTCCTTGAAATTGTTCACATAACACCAATCCGGAGGAGTAGGCTTATTTTCTGCAATCTTCTTAACAAACACATTAATTGTAGAGTTTTTACCAGTTCCCACAGGACCTGCTATATAGAGATTAAATCCGGCGGTTTTTATATTCAAGCCAAACTCTATAGCATCCACTGCCCTATCCTGACCAATTGTGCCTTCAAGTGTCTTGATTCCTCCCGTATCCTTGAAATTAAAAAAACGCGGCTCACAAGCCGATTTCAATTTCTTTGCTGGTACTTCTTTAAATCTTTTCATTTTATCCTCCGTACCTAAACCTCACCAATCCAGACAATGTCCCAAAATATACATAGGGCTCATCTATCAAAATAGTATATACACTTCCATTTAAAGGAGAATTATTCTCATCATATCTCTGCCACATATCTAATTTTTTATCAAAAACACCCACACCATTTTCCGTGCCTACCCATAAATTCTTTTCATCCTGTGCAATAGAAAGAACCTTTTCTCCTGGCAAATCTGTCGGATATTTAAACCTTTTCCAATCTCCATGACTATAAACAATAAGCCCTCTTCTTGAACCAAAAAACATCGTATCTCCATCTATCAGAATCTTCTCAACTCCAAGTGAGAGTAACTTATCAGGGTCCTCTATTTTTCTCCATCCTTCTCCTTGTTGTCTGAATACCCCTCCTGGTGTGGCAATCAATGGACCAGACATGCTTGGACAGATATCTGTGATATAAACATTTAGAAGAATTCTTGTTATGTCTCCGTTTACCATTCTGGCAAGTCCATACTCTGTGCCAATCCAGAGGACTTGTCCGTCAAAGGCAAGGGCAGTTATATTATCTGCTGGAAGTTTATCAAACACCCTAAATGTTCTCCATATTCTTTCTTTTTTATCAAACTGAGAGAGTCCATCTGGTGTTCCTAACCAGACATACTTATCAGAAGATGCCGCGGAACTGACTGTTGTTGATAAAAGTCCATAGTCTTTCCTTGGATAAAAATAGTCCCATTTATCTATCTTTATATTCCACCTTGCTATTTCTGAACCGATGCCCCCAAACCAGATTATATCTTCCTCCTTCCAGATAGTCGTTATCCCGCCTGTAAAGATACCAAAAAGAAAATGTGATGACTCAAGTGTAGTTTTATCATATCTATAAACTCCCTGTCCTTTTGTCCCCACCCATAAATCCCTTCCATCTGATGCACAGCAACTCATATAGTATCTGTGTAGGAGGGGTTTTCCAACCCCGATATCCTCTACATAATATGGAGATAAAAATGAGTAATTTTTAATATCATCCTCAGGAAACCATTCTATATCTTTTGGTATAGAGAAATCAGTGCTCCATTTCTCGGTTTTCTTATCAAATCTTTTTTTATCTTCACCAAATACAAGATATACATAATCTTTGCTAATACCAAGAGATTCTGGTGATGAAAAACCTGATGGCAAGGTAAACTTTTTATAATCCCGAAAGCAAGGAGTAAATCTACATAATGTAGGGGTTTGATTTATCAAACCCGAAGTTACAAACCAGATATCAGGCGCAAACCTATCAACAGCGATAATTTGAATATCCTTTGGAAACGGTGTTCTTGTAACAGGAGCGTCCCAGACATTTTCAAGTTTATCATAAGTTGTAATACCCTCTGAACCTGCAACCCAGACATATCTCTGCCCAATAGATATAGAACTTACATCTTTTATATTGGTCATAACAGTCCACGCCTCTGGATTATAGACATAACAAAATAAAAACAAGACAATCACAATTATAAAATATAACAGGATTAAAATCCTGTCAATAAAAAATTCTTCTTGACATTTAGATAAAGTTTGTGTCATTCTGAACGAAGTGAAGAATCTCAAGTAATTCAGAATGACAGTTTAAATGAAAAGAGATTTCTTATCCATAAAGGATTTCAGTTCCTCTGAGATACAGGAACTTTTTGAACTGGCAAAAGAACTGAAGGTAAAAAGATACAACCCGGAGAAATTAAAGGGAATTAGCTGTGCACTTATTTTTGAAAAGCCATCACTCAGGACAAGAGTAACATTTGAGATAGGTATCTATGAATTAGGTGGCAAGGCTATTTATCTTTCTTCCCAGGATATAGGTCTTGGTAAAAGAGAGGCAATAAAAGATGTAGCATCCAATCTTTCAAGATGGGTTGGTCTTATCATAGCAAGAACATTTTCTCATAATACTATAGTAGAACTTGCGAAATATGCCTCTTGTCCCGTGATAAATGCACTTTCAGACCTGGAACACCCCTGTCAGGCACTAACAGACCTGTTCACAATTTATGAAAAAAGGGGAGGTTTAAAGAATGTCAATCTCTCTTACATTGGTGACGGAAACAATGTATGCCGCTCACTTATGCTTGGAGCAAACATAATGGGAATGAATATGAAGGTTGCAACGCCTAAAGGCTATGAACCCAAAACAAAATGCAAAATGCAAAATGCAAAATGCAAAATTGTCAATAATCCTAAAGAAGCGGTTAAGGATGCCGATATTATTTATACAGATGTATGGGCATCAATGGGGCAGGAAGCCGAGCGAGAAAAAAGAGAGAGAATATTTAAGGACTTCCAGATAAACAGTCAACTTTTAAAATTTGCAAAGCCTGATGTCCTTATAATGCACTGTCTTCCGGCTCATAGAGGTAAAGAAATAACAGACGAGATTATTGACGGGAAACGCTCAATAGTGCTTGACCAGGCAGAAAACAGACTCCATATCCAGAAGGCGATAATGATTAAATTATTCGTTTAATTCCTCAAGTGCTTTTTGTGCCTCTTCCTCTGTTGGTGCTCTTCCGTGCCATTCAAGTTTGTTCTCCATAAAAGAGACCCCTTTTCCTTTTACAGTATTTGCAATTATCATTGTGGGCATTTTTTTGACACCTTTTGCTTTTTCAAAAACAGAAAGCAATTCTTTAAAGTTATGCCCATCTACTTCCAATACCTTCCATCCAAATGCCTCCCATTTCTCTCTCAATGGGTATGGGTTTTTTATCTCTTTTATAGTTCCATCTATCTGAAGTCTATTATGGTCTAATACTGCACAAAGGTTATCAAGTTTATATCTTGAAGCAGTCATAGATGCTTCCCAGACCTGACCTTCACCAATTTCTCCATCTCCCAAGACACAATAAACCCTGTAATCCTTTTTATCAAGTTTGCCAGCAAGTGCTATACCATTTGCAAAAGAGAGTCCTTGCCCCAATGAACCTGTAGATGCCTCAACCCCTGGGGTAGTAATAGAATATGGATGTCCCTGGAGTTTCCCTTTAATCTTTCTAAGTTCCCACAGCCATTCTCTTGGGAAATATCCAAATTTCGTGAGAATACTATACAGTGTGGGTGCTGCATGACCCTTTGAGAGAATAAGTCTATCCCTATCAGGCAAATCTGGTTTTTTAGGATTATGATTCATTATTTCAAAATAGAGAGTAGCAAGTATTTCAACACAAGATAGAGAACCTCCAGGGTGTCCAGAACCTGCCTTCGTAATCATCATTATTATATCCCGCCTGATATCTTCTGCTATTTCTTGAAGTTGGTTGATTTTCATTTTATCTTCATTTAACTAATTAACCATTTAACCACTCACCAATCTCTCTGCCATCTTTATTGCTTCTATCATACTTCCTGGATTTGCTATGCCCTTTCCTGCTATATCATAGGCTGTGCCATGGTCTGGTGATGTGCGAATAAACGGCAGTCCAAGTGTAATATTCACTGCACCACCAAAAGAAGTGAGCTTGATAGGAATCATTCCCTGGTCATGGTACATCGCAACATACGCATCAAAATCCTCACTAAATATTGTGTCTGAGGGATAGGGACCCTCTGCCCCAATTCCCATCTTTTGAGCCTCTTCTATTGCGGGAACTATTTTTTGTTCTTCCTCGTCTCCAAATAAACCCGCCTCCCCCCCATGCGGATTAAGTGCACATACACCGATTCTTGGTTTCTT
>JAUWAR010000084.1 GCA_030601965.1 bacterium
GATATGCGTTTTCAAGGAATATAATAAAAGAGTGCCCCGCTCTAATAGCCATACCATTCTTTTTCGCAAGTTCAATTAGCTTATCGTCATTTCCAGAGATTCGTAGAAGTCTTGGTCCTGATGATTCACAAAATGCAATCCCAAATTTAATATTAGGGACAGAAGAGACTAATATCTCATAAATATCCTCAATAGTTTTGATAAAATGTGCCTGACCAAGAATAATATTCATATCTTTGGGTTTTTCAATATTAACAATCTTAATCTCCATAGTTCTCCTCCTTTTTTAAAGAGTTTTGTCCTCTTTTTTTCTAATGTCAATAAAAAAGTGGCATTTTTAAAAGAAAAATCTTGACTTTTCGCTTACTTACAGACAGAAGAGCCAAAGAGGTGATTATTTCAGATGGATTATAAATCAACTATTAACCTGCCTAAAACTTCCTTTTCAATGAAGGCAAATCTGCCTCAAAAAGAGCCAGAGACTCTAAAATATTGGGAAGAAATGAAGATATATGAGTCTATGCAAGAAATAAGAAAAGGCAAGAAACAATATATACTCCATGATGGTCCTCCTTATGCAAATGGAAATACTCATATAGGGACTGCACTTAATAAAGTCCTAAAGGATATAATTGTAAAATATATGACGATGTCAGGCTATGATTCGCCCTATATTCCAGGCTGGGACTGTCATGGGATGCCCATTGAACATAATGTTGTTCAAGAGATGGGCAAGGAGGTTGGAAGGAATAAAATAAGAGAAAATTGTATAAAATATGCAGAGAAGTATGTTCCAATTCAAAGGGATGAGTTCAAGAGGCTTGGTGTATTTGGTGATTGGGAAAGGCCATATCTTACTATGAATCCTGAATATGAGATAAATGTGCTTAAGACTTTTAAGACTCTTGTTGAAAAGGGGTATATTTATAGGGCAAAAAGGCCCATACACTGGTGTCCCGGATGCAAAACTGCCCTTGCAGAAGCAGAACTTGAATATAAAGACCATCTGTCACCATCTATATATGTGAAATTTCCCGTAAAGAGAGATTCTTCGCCTATGGCTCAGAATGACACCTGCCCTGATGCCTCTTTTCTTATATGGACGACAACACCCTGGACACTGCCGGCTAATGTAGCAGTTGCCCTACATCCAGATTATGATTACTCCTTTATTAAGACAGAACAGGGAATACTGATAGTAGCTGATGAATTGATGGAGAAAATTCACACCAAAAATAGAGAGATAATGAAAAGAGTGAAGGGTAAAGAATTGGAAGGCGCGAAACTGGTGCATCCACTTGTGGATAGAATTTCCACAGTGATTCTCGCAGATTTTGTTAAGAAAGATGAAGGGACAGGATGTGTGCACATTGCACCAGGGCATGGGGAGGAGGATTATCAAATAGGACTTAAATATAATCTTCCTATTATCTCTCCTGTTGATGATGGAGGAGTATTTACAGAAGAGGCAGGGATATTTAAAGGCAAACAGGTGTTTGAGGCAAATGATGAGATAATAGAGGTTTTAGAAGAAAAGGGGCTATTAGTAGATAAAGATGAAATAACTCATTCTTACCCACATTGTTGGAGATGTGATTCTCCTCTTATATTCAGGGCCACCCCTCAATGGTTCTTGAATGTGAATCATAAAGACTTAAAGAATAGAATGCTTGAAGAGATAGAAAGGGTTAAGTGGATTCCTTCCTGGAGTAAGGAGCGAATATATAATACTGTCAAAGAAAGACCTGACTGGTGTCTATCAAGACAGAGGGTATGGGGAATTCCAATTCCAGTTCTCTATTGTAAAAATTGTGAAGAGCCTGTCTTGAATTCAGCAGTGGTAGAAGAAGCGATATTGGAGACCGAAAACCGAAAACCGAAAACCGAAAACCGAAAGTGTAAGAAGTGTGGGGGAGAGGAATTTATAAAGGAGAAAGATATTTTTGATGTCTGGTTTGATTCTTCATCAAGTTATAACGCAGTAGCAAGGGTAAATTTTCCTGCAGATTTATATCTTGAAGGAGTTGACCACCACAGAGTATGGTTTCAACACTCTCTTTTGCTCTCTATGGCAACAGATAATAGGTCGCCATTTAAGGCCTGTCTTACACATGGACTTGTCCTTGATGAAAAGATGCATAAGATGTCAAAGAAATTGGGCAATATAGTTTCTCCGATGGAAATTACAGACAAATTTGGCGCAGATATTCTGAGGTTGTATTTTTCTTCAGTTGATTATACAAGAGATATTCCATTTAATTTTGAATCACTTGAGTCAATAAAAATTGCATATAGAAAGATTAGAAATACATTTAAGTTTTTGCTTGGAAATATATACGATTATAAGGAACCTATTCCCTATAATAACCTTTTAGAAATAGATAAACTAATGCTTCATAAGTTACAAAAACTCATAAAAGAAATAAGAGATGCCTATAAGAAATTTGAGTTTTACAAGGTTTATCATCTATTTTACAATTATTGTATTATTGATTTATCAAAATTCTATCTTGACATCCTAAAAGACAGATTATATACTTATGGTAAAGAATCAAATGAGAGGAGAAGTGCACAGACGGTGCTATACGAGACATTGTCTTCTCTTGCAAGACTCATAGCCCCTGTACTGCCTTTTACAGCAGAAGAGGTTTGGAAAGAGGAAGAAACTATGGGCATGAGAATGGATAGAAAGAGTATCTTCGTTGAGGATATACCAGAGGTGAATGAGAATTATATAGATGAGGATATAGAAGAAAGATGGCAGATACTTAAAAAGGTAAGAGATGATGTGCTTTGTGCCATTGAAGATAAAAGGGAACAAGGTGTTGTCGGAAATAGCCTTGAAGCAAAAGTGATACTCTGGACAGAAGACAAAGAGTTAAGAGAAGTACTTGGAAATCATCGGGATGAGTTATCTTCTCTTTTTATAGTTTCTCAAGTTGAGATAAGAAAAGAGGTATCACCTCAGGATGAAGGAATGATTTCTTATAAAAATGTGAGTACTAAAATAGAGAGAGCAAAAGGCAAAAAATGTGAGAGATGTTGGATA
The DNA here is from genome assembly GCA_030601965.1 of bacterium. GTDB lineage: Bacteria > Hydrothermota > UBA3073 > JACQXS01 > JAUWAR01 > JAUWAR01. The sequence continues at coordinate 3,050 of JAUWAR010000084.1, forward strand.
TACTCTGAGGAAGTTGGAAAAGACAAAGATTATCCTACTCTATGTCCCAAGTGTATATTTGTTTTGAAGGGAGGCGACTATGAACAAAAAGAGGCTTGAATATTTTAAGGGGCTACTATTAGAGGAGAAAGAGAGATTGGAACAACATCTGGCAAGATTAGAGCAAGATTTCAAGACCTCCCAACAGGAGTCTTCAAGTGACCTATCTGCATATCCTTTGCATATGGCAGACCTTGGCACAGAGACTGCAAAGAGAGAAGAAAACTCTCTATTTACTGATGAGGAGGAAAAGAGACGGGTTCTCATAAATGAAGCACTTAAGAAGATATATTCAGGTGAATATGGTAAATGTGAGAACTGTGCTAGTACCATATCCGAAGAGAGACTTGAGGCTATTCCCTACGCAAGGTTATGTATAAAATGTAAGGAGAAGAAAGAAAAGGATATTCTATGAAGAAAGTTATTATCTTTGGGGTTTCTATACTCTTTTTAGACCAATTAACAAAATTTTTTGTATTAAGATTTCTTCCTCTTGGAGAATCAGTGAGAGTTTTCGGTAATTTCATGAGACTTACACATATACACAATCCACATGGTCTCTTTGGCATTTCCTTTGGAGAAGGAGTTTCATTTCTCATTCTTAATTTGCTTGCACTATGTCTGCTTATTGTATTTCTCTATAAAGTTAGATATCCAGTATTGGGTGTTATTGTTGGAGGGGCATTGGGAAATCTCATTGATAGAATTAGATTGCAGGGAGTTGTTGATTTTTTAGATTTTGGGGTAGGTTCTTTAAGATGGCCTGCTTTTAATATAGCAGATTCTGCAATAACAATAGGAATTATTATACTTTTAATAAAAGGAGTCGCTCATGGTAATGCGTAAATTAAGGAGGAAGATGACTGTCTTTCTCTGGTTTGCACTTGCTATCTTTGTTGGATTTATATTTCTTGAATGGGGAATGAAAGCCAGTTCTTCAAGAAGGTTCAGTATGTTGGAGAAAGGAATAGTCGGAAGAGTAAATGGGATACCTCTGTCTTATAGGCTTTATAATAATCTAATAGCAAGATACAGAGAAAATGATATTGTACAGGGAGAGGCGCAGACGCTTGCTTTTCATGAAATTATTCAAAATACTCTTATTGAAGATGTTATAAATAAAAGAAATCTGGTCTTAAAAGACGAGGAAGTATTGGAGGTTATAAGAGACAATCCTCCACAAGAACTATTAAATGATACGCTCTTATACACGGATGGAAAATTTGAGTATAGCAAATATCTTTCCATTCTTAATAATCCACAAAATATTCAATGGCTCAAATCCTATGAGGCTATCATAAAAAATCAACTGCCCAGACAAATGCTCTATGTGGATATAGTGAGCACGATAAGACCCACTTCATTAGAAATTATTGAGAATTATAGTAAAGAAAATTTAAAAATGAAGATAGAATATATATCTTTTAACAGAGAGATTAAGCAGGAAGAACTTAAGACATATTATGAGACTCATAAAGAAGATTTTATAAACGAAGAAGATTTACTTGTGAAGTATGTCTTTTTTGAAGCAGTTCCGACACTTGAGGATGAGAAAGAGGCACTGATGGATGCTAAAGAAATCGCAAAAGAGGTTAAAAAAGGAGTTTCTCTTGATACATTGACAAGATTATATAAAGTAAGAATTGATGAGGTTGATGTTGATTATTCTCTTAAAATTGGTGAAGTTAAGGGTCCTGTTGAAAAGGAAGATGGTTATCACATCATGAAGAGAACTGGAAAGGAAGAGTGTAAAGAGTTGGTTATAAAGATAAGACCATCAGATGAAGTAATGGGAAGATTGCAGGTAAAAGTGGAAAGTTTTTTAGAGAATGTAAAGACAGAGGGATTTGAGCAAGCTGTTAGAGATTATGAGATAAAAGTTGGTTCTACTCATAACAAGGTAATAGGTGGTATAGATATTTCTCATCTTGGTTCTGGAATCAGGGGACCTATTGAAGGCAATAAGGGATATTATGTTTTGAAGATTAAGAAGAGTTCATCTTCTGTTCAGCCTCTTGAGAGTGTATCTGAAGAGATGAAGGAGAATATACTTATGCAAGAGGCTCTAAAGGTGAGAAGAGATTTTGAAGGATTTGCACGGGAGATGGGTCTTAAAATTGATAAGACTTATATAAGTATGGATGAATGTAAGTTAGGCAGTGAGTTATTTGAGAAAGTTGCTTCTCTTCAGGAAAATGAAGTTAGACTTATTAGTGGAGATAAGGGCATTTATATTGTCAGGTGTTTAAACAGAGAGGAAC
>JAUWAR010000121.1 GCA_030601965.1 bacterium
GTGGCTACGGCTATATGAAAGATTACCCTGTGGAAAAGATGATGAGGGATGCGAAAATAACCCAAATTTATGAAGGAACAAGTGAAATACAGAAGTTGGTTATAGGAAGAGGTTTAATAAAGAAGTAGGGGGGAATGGAGGTCTTAAGAGTCCTTAAAAAGGGTGGTGTTATAGCATTTCCCACAGATACTGTATATGGGATTGGGTGTGATGCATTTAATGAAAAGGCGATAGAAAAAATATACAAGATTAAAAAAAGGGAAAGGTCTAAACCACTTGTGTTATTCCTGAAGGATAAAGAACAATTAAAGAATTATATAAAAAGGGCACCTGCTTTTGCTGAAAAGATTATAGAACGATTCTGGCCCGGAACTCTTACACTTGTTTTTAGAGCAAAAAAAAATGCACCACTACAGCGTAGTGATGGGACTATTGGTATAAGAATTCCCAATCATAAGGCAATATTGAAAATCCTTGAATATATGCCGCTTGCTACTACTTCTTGTAATTATACAACTTCTACTCCTGCTCTTAAACCAGAAGATATAAACATTGATGGTATCTCTTATGTTATAAAAGGTAAGTCTCTCTCTGATATTCCTTCAACCGTATTTTCTATTCCTGATAAAACTATATTGAGAAAAGGAATCATTAGCATTTATGATATTGAAAAAGCAGGAAGTATAAGAGTGAGACTGGCACATGGATTAAAATTTTGTGTGCTTTTCGTGTGTGGAGCCAATTTATGTAGGTCTCCTATGGCAGAGGGAATATTCAAAAAAATAATTCAGAATTCAATCCGTCAGCCGACGGACAGAATTCAGAATTTAGTTGAAGTGATTTCCTGTGGGACGAATGCACTTATTGACGAACATCCTACAAGATATGCAATAGAAGTAATGGATGAGATAGGAGGTCGCACCTCTGGCAGATGCAATATATCATCTTTACGAGCCAGGTCTTTAACCAGAGATTTAATATTAAGAGCAGATATTATTTTAACAATGGAACAACATCATAAATATAGAGTTCTTGACATTCTAAAACAAGCAGAATCAAAAACAAGGGTTCTTGGAATAAATGACCCTATAGGTCAAACAAGGAATTTTTATAGAAAAGTAAGGGATGAACTCCTTTCCAAATTAAGACCTATTGTAAAAGAGGTAAGAAATAAAATAACAATAGGAGAGTAGTAGAGACAAAATGTGTAAATTTATTAGCTTATTAAAAGATAAAGTCCTTATTTCTGATGGGGCGATGGGCACAATGCTCATCAAAAAAGGACTCCCAAGAGGTATCCTCCCAGAAGAGTTTAATCTATCACATCCAGAGAGAGTATCTGCTGTCCATAAATCTTATCTTTCTGCAGGGGCAAATCTCATTACTACAAATACCTTTGGAGCAAATAGAATAACCCTATCTCGGCATAATCTCGGGGATAAGGTAGAATCTATAAATGTTAAAGGATGTGAGATTGCAAGGTCTGTGGTGCAAAACAAGGCATATATTTCTGGCTCTATAGGTCCCACAGGGCTCTTTGTTGAACCATTAGGTGAGCTCTCGTTTGATGATGCCTGTAATGTATTCGCTCAACAGGCAAAAAACCTTGAAAAAGGGGGAGCAGACCTTATTCTAATAGAAACTATGGTAGATATCCAGGAACTTCGTGCCGCAGTGATCGGGGCTCGCGACGCGACTAATCTTCCAATAATTGCCTGTATGAGTTTTTCCGCCCAAGGCGGATCCGCCTCTGGAGGAGAAGAAAATCTGCGTTCTGCTACGGGAACAGACCCAAAGACATTTGTCGCAGTGATGGAACCTCTGGGGATTGATGTAATAGGTTCTAATTGTGGATGTGGGCTCCAGACTATGTTAAAAGTAGCCAATATTTTATGCGAAGAAACTTCATTACCAATTCTTATCCAGCCAAATGCAGGGGTTCCCAGAATCAAACAGGGCAAAACAGTTTTTGAAGCTACGCAGGATGAGATGGCAAACTACGCCCTTTCATTTGTGCATATGGGTGTGAATATAGTTGGTTCCTGCTGTGGTTCTACACCTGAACATACAAAAGCTATAAAAGAAAGGATAAAAGGTAAAAAGGTTAAAAAGAGAAAAGGCAAAAAGATAGCAAGAATTACATCAAGAACAGAAACAATAGAATTTGGCAAGGAATTTATTCCCATAGGAGAGAATATAAATCCAACAGGCAGGAAAAAATTAAAGGCATCTCTTAAATCTACAGGCTCAGGATTTGAAGAAATAAAAGATATAGCACTTAAACAGATTGAACTTGGTGCAAGAGTTTTAGATGTGAATGTTGGCGTGCTTGGAATGAATGAGACTAAACTTATGTCCAAAGTAATATCAGTTCTTGAAAATACAGTAACTGTGCCACTACTTATAGACTCTTCTAATGAAGAGGTTTTTGAGCAATCACTGCGTATTTATGCGGGTAAAGGATGCGTTAACTCTATAACAGGTAAATCTGGCACTCTGGAGAGGATGCTTAAGCTCGTAAAGAAATACGGAGCCCAGTTTATCGGTCTTTTAATTGACGAAAAGGGAGTTCCTGAGGATATAGATGGTAGGATGAAAATTGCAACAAAGATAATTCACACTGCAAGAGATTTTGGTATAAGGAACGAAGATATTATAATTGATACTGTGGTTACTCCTGTAGCAACAAATTCAAGACTTCCAGCAATAACTCTTGAGACTTTGAAGAAAGTGAAGGAGGAATTTGGGGTCGCAACGGTTCTTGGAATAGGCAATATTTCTTTTGGACTCCCGAATAGGGGTATAATAGAATCTGCATATCTTACTCAGGCCCTTTCATTTGGACTTGACAGTGCCCTTATTAACCTCTTCTATGAACCTGTTCGGACAGCGATTCATACCGGAAATCTGCTTACAGGACGAGAAAAAGCAGAAGTCTATGTGCAGTGGTGTCAGGAGTTACCACCAGACAAAGACTTAAATTAATTTTATTTAGGGAGGAAAAACCCGACAGCACACGAAGATGAGAAAGAAATCGGGACTGGAAAGTCCCTCCTACAGAAGGATGTGATTTATGGAAACACTGCACAGGGAAAGGGAAGAGTAGAAAAACTTCTTGAGCAAGGGATGTCTCCTATTAAAATAATGGATGAAATTCTCATTCCTGCAACAAGAATAGCTGGAGATAGATATGAAAAAGGAGAAATTTTCCTTCCACAACTCATGAAAACAGGTGAAACAATGAAAGGCATATTGGAACTTCTTCAACCTTATTTTAAGAAAGAGAAAATAGAGCAAAGGGGCAAAATACTTATTGCAACTGTCAAGGACGACTGGCATGACATAGGCAAAAGTATCGTCGGGATGATACTATCATCAGAAGGATATAAGATAATAGACCTTGGAACAGATGTGCCAACAGAGAAAATTGTAGAAATTGCAAAAGAAGAGAAAGCAGATATCATTGCCCTTTCAGCACTTATGACCACCACAGCGATGAATATGCCTCTTGTTATAAAGGCATTAAAAA